>VFKU01000525.1 GCA_009885415.1 Rhodothermota bacterium | reverse complement strand
CTGTTTGTTGCTGCTCAATCTGAACGAGTTCATGTATTTGGATTAGTGAAGAGGTGGGCTGAAGCCCACCCTACGGATGAAACGAGGGACAGGCCATGCCGGACACGCCATCGCGCAAGCCGATCAATTCGTTCTGCGGGCGGACGCGGCGCGAATTTCTGAGCACGATCGGCGGGGGCTTTACCGCGCTCGCACTGACGGATATGTTGTCGCGCGACGGATTTTTCGACAAACAGGTCTTCGCGTCCGACGGCGTGACGCCCTTCCCGAATCCGCTCGCGCCCAAGCCGCCGATGATCCGGCAACGCGCCAAGAGCGTGATATTCCTGTTCATGTACGGCGGGCCGAGCCACGTGGACACCTTCGACTACAAACCGGAGCTGTTCAAGTTCGACGGGCAGACGATCAAGGTGAAGACCTTCGGACGCGGCGGCCACCGCGACGAGGGGCGGGTGGTCGGTCCGAAGTGGAAATTCAATCAATACGGACAAAGCGGCGCGTGGGTGAGCGATCTGTTTCCGCACCTGGCGACCTGCGTGGACGACATCGCGTTTCTCAAGTCCATGACCGCCGATTCGCCGATCCACGGTTCCGCGATGCTGATGATGAACTCGGGGCGGATTCTGAGCGGCAATCCGACGTTGGGCTCGTGGGTCAACTACGGACTGGGCTCGGAGAACCAGGACCTGCCCGGATACGTGGTGATGCTCGACAAGAAGGGCGGGCCAATCAGCGGCGCGAAGAACTGGACGAGCGGATACATGCCCGCGAGTTACCAGGCGACCGTGCTGCGGCCGAAAGGTTCGCCGATCATGAACCTGAAACCCTATGGCGACATGACGGTGCCGGAGCAGCGGCTCTTGCTCGACCACTTGCGCCATTTTAATGAGGAACACCTTGCGGCGCGCGTGGACAACTCGGACTTGGCGGCGCGCATTTCGAGCTACGAGTTGGCGTACCGCATGCAGGCGACGGCGCCCGAGGCGGTGGACGTCGATGGCGAGCCGGAGCATGTGAAGGAGCTGTACGGCATCGGGAACGAGCGCACGGACGACTTCGGCCGGAAATGTTTGTTGGCGCGTCGGCTGGTGGAGCGCGGCGTACGCTTTATTCAGGTGTACTCCGGCGGTGCGCACAACGACGACAATTGGGACGCGCACGCGGATCTGGAAGTGAACCACAACTTTCACGCGGGCAATACCGACAAGCCGATCGCGGGATTGATCAAAGACCTCAAGCAGCGTGGCCTGCTCGACGACACGCTGATTGTGTGGGGCGGGGAATTCGGCCGGCAGCCGACGGCGGAGTACGAAAAAGGGACCGGCCGCGACCACAACGCGGCGGGCTTTACGATGTGGATGGCGGGCGGCGGCGTGAAGGGCGGCAGCACGTTGGGCGAGACGGATGACTTCAGTTACAACATCACTGCCGACCCGGTTCACGTCAATGATCT
>VFKU01000578.1 GCA_009885415.1 Rhodothermota bacterium | reverse complement strand
TTCGTGCGGTCGACGATGTAGTAGTAGCCGTCCTCGTCCACCTTGGCGACGTCGCCCGAATGGAACCAGCCGCCCGCGAAGGCCTCCGCCGTCGCTTCGGGCCGTTTGTAGTAGCCCTTCATGATGAGGTGGCCGCGGATGATCACCTCGCCCGGCTCGCCCGGTTTCACGTCGTTCATGTTCTCATCCACGCAGCGCATCTCGACGCCCCAAATCGGCAGCCCGATCGAGCCTGGCTTGCGCACGATGTCGGGCCGATTCGAACACGCCACCGGGGAGGTCTCGCTCAGGCCGTAACCCTCGAGGATGATCGCGTTGAAGCGTTCCTCGAAGCCCTTCATCACCTCGACCGGAATCGCCGCGCCGCCGGAGCCGCACATGCGGAGGTTTTTTTCTATTTTCTTCAGATCGAACTTGGCCGCGTCGGGATAGTTGAGGATGTCCCAATACATTGTCGGCACGCCGCTGAAGAGCGTGATGTCTTCCTCTTGCATCAGCTTGAGCGTGGCCTCGGCGGAGAATCGCGGCAGCAGCACGAGCGTTGCGCCCGCCATGATCCCGGCGTTGAGCTGCGTGCTCTGGCCGTAGCTGTGGAACATCGGCAACACGCACAGCACGCGGTCCGTCGGCTCCATGCGAATGCAGGTACTGAACGCGAGCGGGTTCATGATCATGTTTGCGTGCGTGAGCTCGGCGCCCTTGGATTTTCCCGTCGTGCCGGAGGTGTACAAGATCACCGCCGTATCGTTCGCGTCCATCTGCACGGTATCGAAAGTCGGCGATTGCCCCGCCATGAGGTCCATCAACGTCTTCACGCCCGGAATCGGCGAGGGCGCGCCCATCTGCGCGGGGAGCAACCAGAGATTTTTGCAGGTCGCCACTTCCTGCACCGCTTCGTGCGCGGCCTTCGCCAGCGGCAACTCCGCGCTGCCCTCGAAGCAGAACATGCCGACGGCGTCGGAATCCTGCAAGTGATATGCGAACTCGCGGCGTTTGAGCAGGACATTGAGCGGCACGACCGCCGCTCCGGCTTTGAGGATGCCGTAGTAGACGATCGGGAAGTACGGCACGTTCGGACAGCAGAGCGCGACCTTGTCGCCCTTCTTCACGCCGGCCGCGACGAGCCCGTTCGCCACCTGGTTCGCCATCGCGTCCAACTGCGCGTACGTCAAGCGCACCGGCGGCATGACGACCGCTTCCCGCGCCGGATACCGCCGTGCACTGTCTACCAAACCTACCGCTAAATTCATCGTCGCCATTTAATTGGAATCCTCGTTACTGCCTGCACGGCACGGACTTAGGCCCCTCCATAAAGGCCCAGTCGAGCATTCTCGCATCCCCGGGAAATACAGTCAACCACGAGCGCGTACTTTGGAGTGCGGGAGCGATAGCTCCCGCACTCCAAAGCTTGCCTTCGTTTGCAGGCATTCGCCATGCTGGTCGCCTTCGCGCGGTAGGCGCGCGACCTGAGGAGATGCAGATGGACACGAATCGCCGGGAATTCATAGCTTTGGGCGGGTTGGGCGCGGCGGCGCTGGCGCTGGGCGCGGGCGGGGCGGCCTCCGCAGAGGACTTGGCCATCAAGGCGCACGAGGATGCGAACATGAAGGTCGTCAACGACTTTTGCGCGGCGTGGGACACGATGGATGTCGAGAAGCTCTCTGCGTTCTGGGATGACAAAATCACCTTTCGTATGATCGAAGGAATGCAGCGCGTCGAGGGCAAGGCGGCGCTCATCGAGGGCACGAAGCAATTCCTGGCGACGCGCAAGGCCGCGCACTTTGAAGTCACGCGCACGCAGGCCATCGGCAACATCGTCATCAACGAGCGCATCGATCATTTCAGCGGGGCAAAAGAGGACGCCTTCCACATCACGGGCGTGTTCCTCGTGAAGGGCGGGAAGATCGTCGAGTGGCAGGACTACACGTGGCCGAAGGCCTAAGTCCCGTTCCGCGCGGAATCCTTCGGGCGATCGCGGCGCTGGTCCTCGCGGCCGGCGCCGACGCCCGCGCGCAGGAGCCGGCGCACTTTCATCACGTGCACCTCAACGTGACGGATCCCGCGCAGACGATCGCGTATTACACGAAAATGCACGGCGCGACGCCGGTGAAGTATCGCGGCGTCGCCGACGCGCTGTTCACCGAGCGCTCGTTCATCCTGATGAACCGGGTCGCGCAAGCCGCGCCGAGCGCGCTCGAGACCGGCCTGTGGCACATCGGCTGGGGCGGACGCGACGTGCCGAGCGAATATGAGTGGTTCAAGGCAAACGGGGCGACGATCCGCGTGCCGCTCTATCCGCTGAACAACATCTGGGTGACGTATCTCTCGGGCCCGGACGACGAGATGATCGAAGTAAACACGATGGGCCATAACCGTTTCGGCCACGTGCATCTGCTTGCGAAGGACATCAACGCGACGACGGAGTGGTACGCGAAGACGCTCGGCGCCGAAGCTCGCGGCGAGGCCGTGCCCAAGCCGGCGGACATGAGCAGCGTGCGCGCGTGGAGCCGCGGGTTCCGATGCGACAACGTGTCCTTCGTCGTCTACGGGATGCCGGACTACGCGCCCGCGCCGCCGTGGTGGACCGCGCCGCCGTTGACCACGACTCAGCCGACCGACGGACGCGTGATCGATCATGTCGCGTTTTCGTACCGGAAGATCGCGCCGGTTTATGAGCGCATGAAAGCCGCGGGTGTCGAGATCGTTGCGCCCATTGCCGAGCAGCCGGGCTTCGGGCACGAGAGTTTTTTTGTGCGCGGGCCGGACGAGGTGTTGATCGAAATCGTCGAGGACAAGCCGATTCCAGACGGCATCTGGGAGTAGTGGCTG
>VFKU01000288.1 GCA_009885415.1 Rhodothermota bacterium | reverse complement strand
GGAGCGCCTCGGCCACACCCGCACACTCGCCTACGAGCCCTGGCCGCGCTACGACGAAACCCTCCTCACCGAGGACACCGTCGAAATCCCCGTCCAGATCAACGGCAAAGTCCGCGCACGCATCCAAGTCGCCATCGACGCCACCGCCGAAACCATCCTCAGCCTGGCAAAAATGGACGAGCACGTCGCCCGCCACCTCGACGGCAAGACAATCGCCAAAGAAATCGTCGTACCCGGGAAGATGGTCAACCTCGTCGTCAGGTAGGGCGGGCTTTAGCCCGCCAACGGCTCGCGGCTGCGCGTCGCGTCGTTGCAGCGCGTTTCCGCATTTTGCTATAGTCTGCGGCTCGACGCTTAGGCGTCGGCCCCAGCGGGGGCGTAGTTCAGTTGGTTAGAACGCTTGCCTGTCACGCAAGAGGTCGCGGGTTCAAGTCCCGTCGCTCCCGCCACTTAAGTACATTATCCTTCGCCGAAGGTTTTTCCACATAACGTCTTCAGGCTGCCGATGATCATCTGCGTACCTAAAGAAACGATGCCCGGCGAGCACCGCGTCGCGCTGGTTCCTGAATCCTGTAAGAAGCTGATCCAGGCCGGCTATGACGTCGCGATCGAAGCGGGCGCAGGCGACGCTGCTTACTTCTCCGACGAGGCCTACCGCGCCGCCGGCGCCACGATCGAGAGCGACGCCGCCGGGATGCTTGGCAAGGCCGAATTCGTCGCTCGCGTGAACGCGCCATCGGCGGGCGGCTCGGCGGGGCGTAACGAAATCGAGCCGATGCGGCAAGGTGCGTTCCTGCTCGGCTCTCTAATGCCGCTGCGGCACCTAAGCGTCATGAAAGCCCTCGCCGTGCACAACATCACTTCTTTTTCCACGGATGCGATCCCGCGCACCACGCGCGCGCAGCCGATGGACACGCTCTCCTCCCAGGCCAACCTCACCGGCTATCGCGGAGTGCTGCTCGCGGCCGTCGAACTGCCCAAGTATTTCCCCATGCTGATGACCGCCGCGGGAATGGTGCCCGCCGCCAAAGTCTTCGTCGTGGGTGCGGCCGTCGCCGGCTTGCAGGCGATCGCTACGGCCCGGCGGCTCGGCGCCAACGTCAGCGCGACCGACGTCCGCCCCGAAGTCAAAGAACAGATTGAGAGCGTCGGCGCGAAATACGTCGGCATCGAACTCAAAAGCAGTGCAACGGCCGGTGGCGGCTACGCGACCGAGCTGTCGGAAGAGGACAAAGCCCGCCAGCGCGAGTTGTTGGCGGAGCAATGCGCCGCCGTGGACATCGTGATCACCACCGCGCTGATCGGCGGCGTGTTCGCGCCCCGGCTGATCACCAAGGAGATGGTGGCGCGGATGAAACCCGGCTCGATCATCGTGGATCTCGCGGCCGACGGCGGCGGCAACTGCGAGTTGTCGAGGCCCGGCGAAACGGTCGTGGAATACGGCGTGAAAATCCTCGCGCCGCTCAACGTCCCCTCCTCGATGCCGACCCACGCGAGCACGCTCTTCTCGCGCAACCTCACCGCCTTCCTGCTAGCCTTCACGAAGGAGAAGACTTTCCAACTCGATCTCGCGGACGACATTCAGCAGGGCGCCCTGATCACCCACGCCGGCCAAGTGGTCCACGCCCGCACCAAAGACGCGATCGCGAAGGCGGGAGGACAATGAAAAGGCTGCTCCTGCAAATCATTCTGGCCGTGCTGGTCGCGCAGACCGCCCAGGCCGCGGAGGCAACGAAAGCCGCCGAGGCCACGCAACCGTTTGACTACTGGTCGATGGTCTTCGTGTTCCTGCTCTCCACCTTCATCGGGATCGGCGTGATTCAACGCGTCTCCCGGCTGCTGCACACCCCTTTGATGTCCATCACCAACGCCATCTCCGGCATCGCCGTCGTCGGCTCAATCATCGTCACCGGCTCCGACTATCCCACCGAAATCCGCATCATGGGCGCCGTAGCGCTCTTCGCCTCCACCACCAACATCGTGAGCGGCTTCCTCATTACCGACCGTATGCTCAAAATGTTCAAGACCTCGCGCAAGGTAGACCAGAAATGATGGGCTCTCTCGTCCAGTTGACCTACCTCGTGGCGACCGCGCTCTTCGTCCTTACGCTCCACTGGATGAATGACCCCAAGACCGCCCGCCGTGGCGTCTACGCCGGCGCCGCCGCCATGGCGCTCGCCGTCGGGGCCACGTGGATCCAACCCGTCGTCGTGCACCACGGCTGGATTGTCCTTGCCATCGTCGCCGGATTCGCCGTCGGCATCCCCCTCTCGATGGTGCCGCTCACCGCCGTGCCGCAGCGGACCGCCCTGTCCCACGCCTTCGGCGGCCTCGCCGCCGGCCTGGTTGGCACTGCGGAGTTCTACCACTGGTACACCGATGGCGGGGCGCAGCTTACCACCTTCAAGATGACTGCGATCATCGCAGAGATTATCCTCGGCTTCCTCACCTTTACCGGCAGCCTGATGGCCGCCGGCAAGCTCCAAGAACTGAAATGGATCCCCCAGCGGCCCGTGACCTACAAGGGCCAGAACTTCATCAACCTCGGCCTGCTCGCGCTGGCCGCCGTGATTGGCGTCGCATTGATCCTCGACCCCACCGCGCAGTGGGCCCCCTACTTGTTCCCGGTCGTCGTGGTGCTCTCATTGGTCTTCGGGGTGCTGCTGGTCATCCCCATCGGCGGCGCGGACATGCCCACGGTGATCTCGATCCTCAATTCCTACGCCGGACTCGCCGCAGTGGCCATGGGTTTTGTGCTAGACAATAAACTGCTGATCACGGCAGGCGCGCTCGACGGCTCCAGCGGGCTCATCCTCGCCATCATCATGTGCAAGGCGATGAACCGCTCGTTCAGCAACGTGCTGTTCGGGGCGTTCGGTCAGGTGCAGAAGGCCAAGGAGGGCGGGGAGCAGAAGCAGTACAAGTCGGAAACGTTCG
>VFKU01000526.1 GCA_009885415.1 Rhodothermota bacterium | reverse complement strand
GTGAAGCCGAAGACGGCCACCGGGCGCAACGCGACCTACGCCACCGTGCCCCTTCCGCAATTCGGACAGATTCTCATGGATCGCCTGAGTGGATATTGAACGGCGCAGTTTGCCTTCGCGCCGCCATCGCCGTATTCTCTTGTATGCGCCGCGTAAACCGCGGTGCATCGGAGGCGATGCATATGCGATTTAGCATCTTGGGATCGGCCCTCGCGGCGGCGACGTGCGTGGCCTTTCCGGCGATCGCCGCGGAGCGCGCAACCGGCGTCCCCGAAAAGCCGAACTTCACCCGCGACGTCGCACCGATTCTCTACACGCACTGCCTCGAATGCCACCGCGCGGGCGAGGCGGGGCCGATGTCGTTGCAAACCTTCGAAGAGGCGCGCCCCTGGGCGAAATCCATCAAAGAGAAAGTGTCCACGCGCAAGATGCCGCCGTGGTTCGCCGATCCCAATCATGGGAAGTTTAGCAACGACGCACGCCTGACCGACGCCGAGTTGCAGACGCTCGTCGCGTGGGTGGACGCCGGCGCGCCCAAGGGTAATCCAAAAGACATGCCCGAGCTGCCGAAGTTTGCGGAAGGCTGGCGCATGGGAGAGCCCGACTTCATCGTTGATCTGCCGGAGGTCAAAGTGCCCGCCGACGGTGGCGACTATTTTCCCGACCTGAATTTCACCGCCGACGTTCCGGACGGCAAGTGGATTCGCGCGCTGGAAGTTCGTCCGGGCAATCGCGCGGTTGCGCACCATGTGGTGATCTTTATGAACGGCATGAGTGGCATGGCCGGCGGCGGCATGTCCAACTTCAACGTGCTCGGTGTGTGGTCGGTCGGTACGGAGCCGAACGTGTACCCCGAGGGCATGGGTCGCCGCTTGCCGAAGGGCCAGCGTCTCATGGCCAACATGCATTACCATCCGAATGGAACAGCGGCGACCGACCAGACCCGCATCGGCCTCTACTACGGCGAGGGCGAGCTCAAGCACGAAGTGCAGGCAGCGCTCGCGGGCAGTTTCAGTCTGCGCGTGCCGGCGGGCGAGCCGAACCACGAAGAGACTTCATCGTGGTACGTGGACCGCGATATCAAGATCATCTCGATGTTCCCGCACATGCACTGGCGCGGCAAAGACATGAAGATGACGGCGGCCTATCCCGACGGCAAGCAGGACGTGCTGCTCAATGTGCCCGGCTACGATTTCAACTGGCAACTCTTCTACTACCCCACGGACGGGATTGCGCTGCCGGCCGGATCGCGCGTTGATGTCCTCGCGCACTACGACAATTCGGCGAACAATCCGAACAACCCCGACCCGACCCGGGACGTCTTTTTCGGGACCGCGACGACCGACGAGATGCTCTTTGGCATTTTCGAGTATGTCTACGACAACGAGAAGGCCGAGGCGATGACGCCGGAGCAGAAGCTGGCACAATTCGCGAGTTCCTTCCCCGCCGGGGAGGCCTATGAGACCAGCCTCGCCTTCGGTGGGCAGAAAATCCCCTCCATCCTTCACCTGCCCAAGCAGGGCGACGGCCAGTGGTTGATTCTTTTCGGCGGCTCTCAGTTCGCCCTGCCGCTTGAGCACCTTAGCTGGAAGGGTGACTCCTGCGAGGCCGACCTCGTGCTGCGCTTCGGGCGCTTCGGCGGCTCGGCGATCATGAAGGCCACGGTCGATGCGGACGGCAAGCTCACCGGCACGTTGATGAGCGACGGCGCGACACCCTTCATCATCCCCGGCTTCGAGGGCAAGTTGTACACCAAATGATCTCGACGCACCGCGGACCAGGGCACATCCCGTGTTTCAATAGGCGTTCCACGCCTTCCGGACGCAGTGTTCATATAGCACTCGCGTTGTTTCTGAACTGTTTCACCCCCTGCTCGCAGGCCCAAAACGCCGCACCTGCACGCACCGCGAATCTGGATGTCATGGTCCCCATGCGGGACGACGTGCAGCTCGCGACGAGCGTGTTTCTCCCGG
>VFKU01000828.1 GCA_009885415.1 Rhodothermota bacterium | reverse complement strand
TCGCCACCTTGTTGCGCGCCATGAAGCAGCTCCCCCAGATCCGGCTCGTGCTCCTGGGCGAAGGCCCGGCCCGCGCAGATCTCGAAGCCCAAGCCGCCGCGCTCGGACTGACCAATGTCGAGTTCGCGGGTTTTCTTTCCGGCGACGACTACGCGCAACGCTTCGCCGGCGCGCGCCTGCTCGTCCTGCCCAGCGAACTTTACGAGACTTTCGGACTCGTCGTCTGGGAAGCGAACGCGCTGGGCATTCCCGCCATCGGCTCGCGGATCGGTGGCATCCCCGAAGCGATTGTCGAAGGGGAAACCGGCCTGCTCTTTGATGCGGGCAATGCCGATGACCTCGCGGAAAAAATCCGCACTCTCCTCGCGCGGCCCGACGAAGCGCGCGCCATGGGCGAGCGCGGCCGAGCACGGGTCGAGGCGCATTGCGCGAAATACCACGAGCTGATCGGGGCCGTCTACGCCCGCGCGATACGCGAAGGCGCGCCGGTAGAAATGAGACATTAAGATGCGCATCGCGATAGCCGGCAGCCGAGGCGTCCCCGCGCGTTACGGCGGCTTCGAGACCGCCGTCGAAGAAATCGGCGCGCGCCTTGCCGCGCGTGGCCACGAGGTCACCGTCTACTGCCGTCGCGGCCACACCGGCGACGCGGGCGACGTGTACCGTGGCATGCGGCGGATCGAGACCGCCTTCCTCCGGCGTCAATCCCTCGAAACGCTTTCGCACACGGCCACCGCGCTTGTTCACGCGGCGCGGCACCGCCCCGATGTGCTCCTCATCATGAATCCCGCCAACGGCCCGCTGCTCGTCTTGCCGCGCCTGCTCCGCATCCCCTGCGCGATTCACGTCGACGGCCTCGACTGGGAGCGCAGCAAGTGGCCACCGCTTGGCCGCCGCGTCATCCTCTTCGGCGCGTGGTGCTGCACCAAACTCGCCCCGGCGATCATCGCCGACTCGCACGCCATTGCCGAGTACTATCGCGCCCGCTGGGGACGCGAAACCGTCTACGCCTCCTACGGCGCAGAGCCCTGGACGCCTGCGGAGCCCAAGTTCCTCGCCGAGTACGGACTCGAGCCGCGCAAATATCTGCTCGCCGTCGCGCGCATCGAGCCGGAGAACAACACTGAGCTCCTCCTGCGCGCCTGCGAGGAGGCCGCTACGGGATTGCCGCTCGTGATCGTCGGCGACACGCCCTACGCGAACCCCTACCTCGCGCGGCTCAAGGCCCTCGCCGCGCCCGGCCGCGTCCGCTTTCTGGGCGCTGTCTACGATCGCGACCGCCTGCGCGAACTCCTCGGCAACGCCTACGCCTATCTCCACGGCCACAGCGTAGGCGGCACGAATCCGATTCTGCTCGAAGCCATGGCCTGCCGCGCCTGCGTGCTCTATCTCGACGTGCCCTTCAATGCCGAAGTCGTCGCAGACGCTGGGCTGCCCTTCCCCGCCGAGGCGACACGCGCCGCCGCCGTGCTCCGTGGCATCGCCGCCGATCCCGCCCGCGCCCAGTCCCTCCGCGAGGCCGCCGCACGCCGCCAGGCCGAGCGCTACACCTGGGCCGCCGCGACCGACGCTTACGAAGCCCTCTGCCGCGCGCTCGTAGTTTCTTAAGTCGCGCCCCTCAGGTCCGCGGCGCTTCGCCCAGCTGCGCCGCAAAAAAGCGCGCGATCCCTGCCAGCGCCTCGCGCGCCTCTGGAACCCACGCCGCATAGTAATGCCAAACGTGAATCATTTCTTCCCACACTTCGATACTCACCGGCGCTCCCTGCGCCTTTGCCCGTTCTGCAAAACGCGTCGAGTCGTCGAGCAGCACCTCGTCGGTCCCGACGTGGACCAGTAGCGGCGGCAGTCCGCGCAAATCCGCGAACATCGGCGACACCAGCGGATGCTCGCGGGGCGTGTTTCCGGCGTACCACCCCGCGACATGACTCGATCGCGTCGCGTCGATGATTGGATCCTTCGACTGCATCGTGCGCATCGACTCGCCCGAACATGTCAGGTCGGTCCATGGCGAGATCACCGCCGCTGCGCGCGGCAACGCGTGGCCCGCATCGCGCAGCGAGAGCAAGGTCGCCAGCGTGAGACCGCCGCCGCCGGAGTCGCCCGCGATCACGATGCGCTCCGCCGGAATCACCTTCTCCGCGAGCCAACGAAACACCGCCGTCGTGTCCTCGATCGCCGCCGGAAAAGGATGCTCCGGCGCGAGACGATAATCCAGATGCAGCGTGCGCATCCCTGCAATCTGCGCGAAGCGCGTCACAAAATGCCGATACGAAGAAATCCCGCCCATGTAATAGCCGCCGCCGTGCAGATACAACAGCAGCGCGTCGCTGCGTGCGTTTGGAGGCTCGACCCACTCCGCCGGGACGCCTGCGATCGTGTCCGGCCGGCAGACGACGTCCTTCGGCACGGTGAACAAGCGTGCGGTCTGTTCCAGCCCCTCGCGATACGGCGCGGGCCCGTCGCTCACTGGAGGCTTGAAACGGAAAAGCCCCTTCACCAACCGCCGATACTCCGCGCTCTGCGTCGCCATTTCTTCTACTCCCAGCATTTCACGCACGCTTTCTCAGCGGAACTAAAAACTCGCACGCGGGGTTTCACCCTGTGATTTCAGCGGCTCGGGGAGCCGCGGAAACACTAACCGGGCGCGCATCGTGTCCGAATGCGCCCTCGCTAGTGTAGCCCGGCCTCCCGCCGCGCGCACGCAGTATGCATCCGCGCAGGTAGGGTGTGGGGCTTCTCTGTTTTTTCGACGACCCCCTCAAACCGGCGCCGCAGATTCGGCGTCTGAACAATAGCTCATGGAGTTAGAACGTGTTGGCCACCGAAGGTACAGGAGAAGCGCGGCAACTGCTCCCCTCCGAGCAGCGCGTCTTCACGCGCGTGCCTTTCGTGCACTCCGTCCGCTGGTCCACCGATCGTGGTGAGTCCGGCCTCGCGTCGCTGCGCGACGTCAGCCGCAGCGGCGTCGGTCTCTCGCTTGGATCCTACTTCCGGCCCGGGCCCGTCCTTCGTCTGTCCTTCGACGGCATGGACTACTGCGGAAAACCGATCGAGGTCCAGGCGCTCACCGTTTGGTGCCGCGCCGAGGCCCATGATCGCGATGCTTTCGCCGGCGGCTTCTCCATCGTCCACGGCGAAAGCACCACGCTCGGCGCCATGTCCGAAATCTTCTACGCCGCCCTGCGCCGTTACGCCGAGACCTACTGCTGAGGCGCGCTCTCGCGCAGCAGCGTTTCGATCGTCTTCTCGTATTGTTGCGCCGCGCCCGCGTATGATCCGGTTTCCACTTGTCGCACCCTACCGTCGCGCCCGATCAAAATCGTCGTCGGATAGCCCTGGAAAGATTTCAGCGTCGGAAATACCTTCTCTACGTCGCCCACCTCGCCGGCCTGCACCACCGTGTAGTTAATCCCGCGCTCCTCCACCCAGCCACGTAACTCCGCGATATACTCCTCCCGCGTCCCTGAATACGACGACGCAAACTCCACTCCGATCACCTCGAAACCCTCCGCGCCATAGCGCCGCTGCAACGCCGCCAACATCGGGACCGCCGCCACGCACGGCGGGCACCACACCCCCCAAATCTCCACCAAGACCACCTTGCCCCGGAAGCGTTCCCCGGCCAGCGACACCGGCTGCCCCTCGAGATCCGTCCCCGAAAACACCAGTCGGTCACCCTCGATGTACGCCGGGGTACACCCGCCC
>VFKU01000455.1 GCA_009885415.1 Rhodothermota bacterium | reverse complement strand
TCGCCTTCTCCCGCCTCGAGGTCACGCGCGCCGAGGATCAGAAGCGCGTCGACGTGATCGTCATCGGCGCGGGCGCGGCGGGCACGATGACCGCCACGAATCTGGTCAAAGCCGGGAAGTCGGTCGTGCTGCTCGAGGCGAACGATCGCATCGGCGGTCGGCTCAAGCGCGGCGAGATCGCCGGACAGCCGATCGACCTCGGCGGGCAATGGGTCGGGCCCTCGCAGACGCGCGTGCTCGAGGTCGCCAAGGAACTCGGGCTCAAGACCTACCCGACGAACGTCAAAGGACCCTTCCTCATCGAGCAGGGCGGCAAGTTCTTCAAGGGCTTCGGACTGCCGACCGCGGACATGACCGAGTTCTTCGCGGTCGCGGGCGCGATCGACAAGATGGGCGCGGAAATCCCGCTCGAGGCGCGCTGGACCGCGCCGCACGCCGCCGAGTGGGACGCGATGACCACGCAGACGTGGATCGAGCAGAGCGCGAAATCCGTCGTCGTGCGCGATGTCATGCGCGCGATCGTGCAGGCGGTGTTCTCGGTCGAGCCCTCGCAACTCTCGCTGCTGGAGTTTCTCTGGTATATGAAGTCCGGCCAAGGCTTCAACGACATCACCGGCACCGCCAAGGGCGCGCAGGACTCGCTCTTCGAGAAGGCTTTCGTCTCGATCCCCGAGCTGCTCGCGAAAGCGCTCGGCGACCGCGTCGTGCTCGCGTCGCCCGTCCGCAAGATCACGCAGACCGACACCGGCGTCACCGTCATCGCCGACAAGGGCACCTGGCAGGCCGAGCGCGTCGTCATCACCGCGCCGCCGCCGAGCGTGGCGCGCATCGAGTTCGATCCCGTGCTGCCCTATCTGCGCCGCGGCCTGCAACAGCGCATGCCGATGGGCGCGGTCATCAAGTGCTTCGTCGCGTATGACAAACCCTTCTGGCGCGACGCGGGCCTCAGCGGCCAGGCGACGCTCTGTTCCGGAGAGTACGGCACCTTCTTCGACACGACAGCGCCGGGCAACAAGCACGGCGTGCTCAGCGGCTTCTTCGACGGCGCGCCCGCGATGCGTTGGGCCGACCGCACGAAGGAAGAACGCCGCGCACAGGTGATCAAGGACGTCGCGCTCGCCTTGGGCGACGCCGCGAAAAACCCGATCGAATACGCCGAACAAGTCTGGCCCAAAGAGCCGTGGAGCATCGGCGGCTACACCTCCGTCGCCACCCCCGGCACGATGACGGTCTTCGGCCCCGCGCTGCGCGAACCCGTCGGCCGCATCCACTGGGCCGGCACCGAAACCTCCGACATCTGGTCCGGCTACGTCGATGGCGCCCTACGATCGGGCGATCGCGTCGCCAAAGAAGTGCTAGACGCGATGAAAGCGTAGGGCGGGTCATGACCCGCCAAGCCCTCGGGGCGACACAGGGATAAAGGGAACGACAACAGATCTGACGGTGTTTTAGTGTCTGCCAGGTGTCGACAGAAACCGCGAAGGGTCCCATCGTGAACATTCAAACGCTCAATTCCAAGACCTTGTCCCACGCGCTCGGTGCTCTTGTGGTCGCCGTGTCGACTTCTGCTTTCGCCGAAGGGCCTTTTTCCTACATCGGCTTCGACGAAGCCACCTACTCCGACAAGGGGCGCGAAGGCCTGCACGAGATCTACTCCGGCCGCATGTTTCATTCCGCCGTGCCACTCAGCATGCTCGATGCGCTCGCCGCCGCGGACGCCGAGCGCAAGGCAGAGCTCGGATACGACCCCACCTCTCCCGAAGGAAAGTTCTACAGCGCCGGAACGCTCCCCTCCCCGCCGAACCGCGACACCGATCCCGGCATCGCGCTCGGCCAATCCAAGTTCGAACGCGACGGCGCCAACCTCGTGAACTTCAACTGCTTCGCATGCCACGCGGGCGTGGTCGACGGCCGCGTCGTCGCCGGACTCGGGAACAACAACGTCATGCAGCGCATCCCGGGCGCGAACGGCGCCAAGGGTCCGAACATGTTCAGACTCGCCTCGGCGCTGAAAACCGATTCCGAGCGCAAGGCGATGGCCGCCATGATGCAGGACATGGGCGGCGTTTCGCCGGTCGTGCCCGAGATCACCAATCGCGGCGACAACTACGGGCCCTTCGCCGTCTGGGCCTTCGGCGCGCAACTCGCCGACCCCGCCAAAACCGGTCTCCTCACATCCAGAGAGAAGACCGAGTACGTCGCGCTCATCGAATCCTCGATGTCGCCGCCCGTCGACCCGATGCCCTGGTGGTTGATGAAATACAAAGTGCGTGACTACTGGTACGGGGACGGCCGGCCGACGGACGCGGCGCATTTCTCGCTGAACTTTAGCGGCGCGCACGAAGGAATCAACGAGAACCACGCGTCGCATGTGGCGTCGACCGCCAAGGCGCTCGCCTTCGCGCGCGAGACCCAATCGCCGCTCTTTTCCGAATCGCTGGACGCGGCGCTCGTCCAGAAAGGCGCCGATCTCTTTCACGGCCGCACGAAACCGGCCGACACGAGTTCGTTCAAAACCTGTTCCGAATGCCACGGCGCCTACACCAAGAAGCCGTCGAATCTCGACTTCAGCAAACCGGGCTCGTGGGACGTCGCGTACAAAGGCTCCGAAGAACTCAAGGCCGTCCGAACCGACGGCGCCTACAACGAGATTGTCCAGAAGTACCGGCCCATCGCGGAGCACATTTCCAAGTTGGCGGCATACTACGAAGCGAAAGGCACGCCCGAACTCGCGCCGATCGACGATCCGCTCCCCGGCAAAGGCTATGTCGCGCCGCCGCTCGTCGGCGTCTGGGCGACTGCGCCGTATTTTCATAACGGTTCCGTCCCGACGATCGAAGCCGTGCTGAACTCGAAGGAGCGTCCGGAAATCTGGAAGCGCAACCCGAGCCCGCATGCCTACGACCGCAAGCGCCTCGGGCTGGACCACACCGCCGTCTCACGCGCCGACTACGACGCAAGCGCGGCGGCAGCAACCGCGGCGCCCTACAAGAGCAAGACCGCGCTCGACCAGATGTTCATCTACGACACCAAAGGCTTCGGCCGAGGCAACATGGGACACATCCACGGCGACTCGCTCAGCACCGAAGAGCGCGCCGCGATCATCGAGTTCCTCAAGAGTCTCTCCGGCTCGGATATGTGACCTGGCGCGTTCAAGGCTTGACGGCCTTCGCAGCGAATTCTGCGATGCGCGCGCCAAGCGTCGGGCCGTAGTACGAGCGCTGGTCCACCTCGTAGCCGCCGTGCGCGTATTCCTTCTCGTTGACGATGTAGCCGATGTAGTCGTTGGCGAGGCCGATGACGACTGGCTGCTTGACGCCTGCGTCGCGCAGCGCGGCTTCGGCGGCGAGGCCGACTTCGCAGAGGGCTTCTCCGGGAATGCCGGCTAACGCTATATCGCCAATGCGCAGCACCTGAATCTCCGCGTGGCGCGGCAGGACCTCCATCGCCATCGGCTCCATGAAGGCGTACTGTCCCTTTTTCGAGGTCTCGCTGAAGGCCGGCTCGCCGAGCGGCGCGTCGTAATGGTGGAAGCTGATCGCGAACTTGGCATTCGTCGCGACGCTCTTCGCCAGCTCCGCCGCGCGGGCCGCGAGGCGCGATCCGAAGTCCTCCATCTTGGCGAAGGCGTCGGCCCCTTGCGCGCCTCCCGGCGCCTGATCGCCTTCGGCGCCGTTGGTGTAAAGCGCGACGGCGCGCGGAAACTCCTCCTCGAGCCGCCGTTGCAACACACCTGGCCATTCCGCCGAGATCTCGAAGTTGTCCGCACCGAGGAGGGTCGGGTGCGTCGCGAAATTGACCAGGATCGCGCGTGTCCGGCCGTCCATATCATCGACCCGCATTACCCACAGGCGCGGGTTCGTCGCAGGTTTCTCGCCCGCGGCCTCTCTCGCTGCCGTGTCGTATTCCCAGCGGCGGTTGCGCGTGAAGCCGTCCAACATCGCTTGCGCGCTGCCGATCTTCGCCTCAAACATCCATTCGCGTGCGCGACCGATCGCCTCGGCAATCTTCGCCGACATCTCCTCGACGATCGCAGGGTCGTAGACGCCAAACTGCAATTGCCAGAACTTTTCGGGATAGATCGAGGGCCCCGAGTGGTTGTGCGACGCACACACGAGCAGATTCTCGCGCGTCAACCCCGAGCCCGCCGCCTTTGCGATGATCTGGTTCTTCAGGGCCGGCGTCACCGAGCGCAGATCGGTCGTCACGAGCGCCATGCGCGTGTCGCCGTCCTCG
>VFKU01000028.1 GCA_009885415.1 Rhodothermota bacterium | reverse complement strand
TGTTTTGGCCGTGGATCGCGCTGGGGTATGGCGTAGCGGTGTTCCTGTTGTACATGGCGGAGTTCACGGGCTATTCGTCGATGGGCCGCTTCCTGCCGCATTACGAAACGCAAAATGTGACGGCGCGTTTTCCGTGTGCGCGGGTGGACCGGATGATCGTGGTGACGGCGCATTACGATTCGCCTCGGGCCTATCCGTGGACGGAAGGCAAGGCGGCGCGGCGATTGCGTTGGATCCACTTGGCGCTGGTGGGCGCGATGGTGCTGGTGTTGGTGTCGTGCGGTGCGCAGGCGTTGAATGTGTTTGACAACGGGCTTCCTCGGCTCGATCTGGTTGCGCGGGGCGTCGGCGTGGCCGTGTTGCTGGGCGGGGCGGGCATGATGTTCAGCGGCGCGCGGCGATCGGGCTTTACGGCCGGCGCGAACAACAACGCTTCGGGTTGCGCGGTGCTGTTGGAACTGGCGGCGCGGATTAAGGAGTCGCCGCTGGCGTCGACCGAAGTTTTGCTGGTGGCGACGGGCGCGAAGGAGATGTGGTTGAGCGGGATGCGGCACTTGTTCAAGGGGCTCGACGCGGACAGGAAGTCGCTGTTTTTTTTGAATGTGGCGGGTGTGGGCGCGGGGCAACTGCGCTACGTGACGGGCGAGGGCATGCTGCACGTTTACGGCGCGGGGAAGACCTTGCATGCGGCCGCGCAACACGAGGGGCCGTCGCATGCGGCGCGGCCGATGGTGTGGCGCGGGTTGCCGACGGACGCGGCGATTCCGATGGCGCGGGGCTATGAGGCGCTTACGGTGACGGCGACCGGGCCGCAGGACTTGCCGGTGGCGTGGAACAGCGATGATGATTCGCCGGCGCGCATTGACCACGATGTGTTGATGCGTTCGGCGGATTTTGTGGAGGCGATCCTGCGGCGCGTGGACGCGGGGGCGCGATGACGAACGGGAAATCACAGGGAGCGGCTGCATGAAGTTACCGAAACACATTTTTCGCGAGTACGACGTGCGCGGGGTCGCGGGGACCGACTTGACGGAGGAGATCGTCGAGACGCTGGGGCGGGCGATCGCGGTGTATTTGAAGGGGAAGTCGAAGCACAATTGCATGGTGGTTGGGCGGGACGGGCGGCTGACTTCGCGCGCATTCGCGCATGCGCTGATCGACGGACTGACGGCCTCGGGCGTGAATGTGATCGACATCGGTGAGGCGCCCACGGGCCTGACGTACTATGGCTTGGTCGCGT
Organism: Rhodothermota bacterium; assembly: GCA_009885415.1. Lineage (GTDB taxonomy): Bacteria > Hydrogenedentota > Hydrogenedentia > Hydrogenedentales > VFKU01. The sequence goes on along the minus strand of VFKU01000028.1, from coordinate 1,567 downwards.
TGCCGGTGGACGGGGGCGTGCAGATCACGGGGAGCCATAATCCGAGTGAGTACAACGGGCTGAAGATTGCGGTGGGTTCGTCGACGATTCATGGCAAGGAGATTCAGAAGATTCGGGAGATTGCGGAGGCTGGGAAATTTTTTTCGGCGAAGAAGCCGGTGACGATCACGCGGATGGATTTAGCACCGAAGTATCAGGCGGAGATTCTGAAGCGGGTGAAGTTGAAGCGGAAGTTGAAGGTGGTGGTGGACGCGGGGAACGGCGTGGGCGGGCCGATCGCGGTGCCGCTTTATGAGAAGCTGGGGTGCACGGTCATTCCGCTGTATTGCGATGTGGACGGGCGCTTTCCGAACCATCATCCAGACCCGACGATTCCGGCGTCGCTCAAGAAATTGATCGCGACGGTGAAAAAGGAAAAGGCGGACCTCGGTATTGCGTTTGACGGCGACGCGGACCGGATTGGGGCGGTGGACGAGCAGGGGAATATCATTCCGGGGGACATGCTGCTGCTTCTTTTTGCGCGCGCGGTGCTGGCGGACCAGCCGGGCGCGACGGTGATTGGCGAGGTGAAGTGTTCGCGGGTGTTGTACCAGGACATCGCGGCGCACGGGGGCAAGCCGGTGATGTGGATGGCGGGGCATTCGCTGATCAAGGACGCGATGAAGAAATTCGGCGCGCTGATGGCCGGAGAGATGAGCGGTCACATTTTCTTCAAGCACCGCTGGTTCGGCTTCGACTGTGCGCCGTATGCGGGGGCGCGGCTGCTCGAGTTGGTGGCGGCGAGCCGGCGGCCTTTGAGCGCGCACTTCGCGGGCCTGCCGAAGATGTACGCGACCGAGGAAATCCGGATCGAGACGACGGATGATCGCAAGTTTGGGATCGTGGCGGAGGCGACGAAGTTTTTTAAGGCGCAGGGTTTTGAGGTGAACACGATCGACGGGGCGCGGATCGAATTTCCGGACGGCTGGGGGCTGGTGCGGGTGTCGAACACTTCGCCGATGTTGGTGATGCGCGCCGAGGCCGAGACGCCGAAGCGGCTCAAGGAAATCAAGGGGATGATCGAGCGGAAGATCGCCGAGTTGAATCGCTGAGGAGCGGCATGGAACGCGCCGCTCGACAGTTGATGGACATGCATGGGCGGGCCGCCCATGCTACGGTCTGGGGTTATTCAGCGGTGAAGGCGGTGTCGCGCGCGGCGATCTCGATGAGTTCGCGCTTGCAGCAGATTACGTAGTGGTGGGCGCGTTCCTGGTCGTTGTTCTCGGTGATTCCGAGGGCGGCGAGCCAGGGCGACTCGGTGATCTTGAAAAATCCGGCATCGGCCGGCAGGGGCTGTTGGCTCCACTGCGCGTTCTCGCCGACGATGAGTTTGAAGGCGGCGAGGTCCTTGAACACGATGCGCCAGCGCAGACGCGTGCCTTCTTCGTGAACGACCAATTCGAGAGAGTCCGGTGCGTACTTGAAGTCGATCAGCGTGTTGGCCTTGTGCCAAGGCGCGCGGATCGGCGTGTCCCAAAGGTGGACTTCCATGGTTCCCCTCGTGGTGCGGCGCCCCCCGGCGCGGTGA
>VFKU01000010.1 GCA_009885415.1 Rhodothermota bacterium | reverse complement strand
GTTCGTCATGCACACAATATGGATCGAAAACCCTTCCTTCGCCCACAGCGCCAACGTCCCGCCGGCCTTGAGCTCCGCGTCGTCCGGATGCGCCCCGATCAGCACAATACTCAGCGGCGCTTTTTTCTTCGCCTTCGCTTTCGATTTAGCCATGATGCCCACCTACTTGAAGTCGATGCGGAGCGGATTGCTCAGCTTGTCAAGAGATTGGCCTTTCGAAATATCCACTGTTTCCGGGTTGATCGTCGCAGGATCGGTGTCCGGAAACCACACAATCTGGACCTTTGCCGTGACCAGCACTGTGGCCGGCAGCGGTTGCAGAAAGAGCATCAAGTCCAGCTCGACATGTTCCGGCTTGGTGATCAGTCCCTTCCCGCTGAAGACGTAACTCTTGGTCAGCAGAGGATCTTTTCGCGTGTCCGCCGTCACCGACATCCGCACCAGCACTGCGTCTTTTGCGGGATAACCCAGCGGCGATTCGATTGTCGCCTCGATCCATAAATTTTCAGGATGGGGCGAAAGCACAGTGGCGTTGGCGAGCACGACATTTCCGCGGAGGCTCTCCTCCTCCATGTAGGTAATTGCCGGGGACTTACTCCGATCGGCCAAGCGCACGGAGACCACCGTAGCGACATCCACGTCGCCCAGGTTGTACGAGGGTGTGAATACGTTCTGTCCATCCGCGAAATCGGCGCCGGGAAGGGCCGTCGCGGGGGGCTTGTCTGATGTCGAAGACGGAGCTTTGCAGGCCGACAGACCCAAGACAACAATGATCGCCCCAACCCGAAGTAACATCATGCGGTAGCTCCTCAATGATCCCGGCGTCGCGCCGACTGCGCCCGCCCGGCGTCGCGGGAATCATAGCAAGCGCACGCCGCTCAGATCAGCTTCTGGGCGCGGCTGAGTGTGAATTGCGGCTTGGGTATCGGCTACTCTGGAAAGGCAGCCTCGGCGGGACGCGGGAGTGGACACGGCGTGGATTCAAAGCGAATTGCGAAGGCGGTACTGGATTCGCCCCTGGTCGGCGCGTTGCCTCATGCCATGCGCGACAAGTTTGTCGACCTCGTGTTGGAGGTCGCGCAGGCGGACGAGACGCGCTCGGGGGACGTGCTGTTTCGCTTTGGGGAGAAGAACACGGACGAGGGCCTGTTCATCCTCGAGGGCGCGGTGAAGGTAACGCGCGCGAATGGGGAGGTGCGCTACTTGGAGGCGCCGGAAGTCCTGGGCGAGGTGCAGCTCTTCGCGCCGAGTGCTGAGCGGACGGCGACGGTGGAGATGGTGTACGGGGGCGCGCTGCTCCGGTTTTCGTGGAAGGAGTTGGGCGCGCACGCGAAGAAGGCCTTTTCTCCTGCGCAGATGGGCGTGCTGCGCGACGCGATCCGCGATAGCGCGGACGCGCGCGAGCGGAATTTGTTGATTACACTGATGGCGTCGCGGCGGCCGCCGGGCGAGGGGAAGAAAGAATAGCGCACGCGCGGCGCAATCCGCCCACCCGGTCGCATGCGGGCGGCGTATTCGTGCACAATATGCGGCCATGACTGCTTCGCAAAATTCACGTGTGCTTACGCTGGTGTTTACCGACCTGGTGGACTCGACCGCGCTGAAGACCGCGCGGGGCGATGCCGCCGTCAGCGAGCTGATCGCGCGGCACCGGGAGCATGTGACCCGGCTGGCGGCGGACT
>VFKU01000842.1 GCA_009885415.1 Rhodothermota bacterium | reverse complement strand
TCCGCGGCGATCACCAGCACGACCACATCGGTGACCTGGGCGCCACGCGCACGCATCGCGGTAAATGCCTCGTGGCCCGGGGTGTCGAGGAAGCAGATCTTCTTCCCGCTCGCCAACTCGACGTCGTATGCGCCGATATGCTGCGTGATGCCGCCCGATTCGCCGGCGATCACGTTGGTCTTGCGAATGTAGTCGAGGAGCGAAGTCTTGCCGTGGTCCACATGGCCCATTACCGTCACCACCGGCGCACGCGGCTGGAGCGTCGCCGGATCGTCCGGCGCCTCGGCCATCAGATCTTCCTCTTCCGGAATGATCGCCTCGATCTCGTGACCGTAAGCCTCCGCCACGCGACGCATCAAGTCTGTGCTCAGCGCCTGGTTCTTGGTCGCGAGAATATTTTGTTCCATCAACGCAAGAATGACATCCGTCGCGTCTACTTCCAACACCGCGGCGAACGCATCTAGCGACATACCTTCTTCGACCTGGATCACCTGCTTCTGCTCTTCCTCGGACCCATCCACGTCCGCGTCTGCGCGCTTGCGCCGTTTCTTCTTGACGCCGGCGTCCATCGCGCCGGACTGGTACTCGCGCAGCGTAGCCGCCGCGCCGCGGCGCATATCGTCCTCGCGCCGGACCTTTTCGTTTCTCTTTTGGCGCTTGCGCGCGGTCTTGCCGGTCTTCCGCGGGGCCGAGGGCGCAATAGAGCGCGCGGCCGCCCGAGGCCCGACCGTCACCGGCTCATCGCCGTCGTCCCCAAGTTTTTCCTTGATCTTCTTGCGGCCCGAGGCCTTGTTCTCGTGGGCCCGGCGAATGACTTCCGCGACAACGTGCGCGTCCGGCTTAAGTTCGGTCTTCTGCTTGCCGCGCTTCCGAATCTCTTCTTCCTGATCAAGCTGCGCCCGCGCGAGCGCCCCGATCGGCGCCGCCGGACGCTCCACCACTACCGGCGTCGTCACGACCTCTTCAATAATCTCCAACTCACTCGGTGCGACATGGGTGCCGTCCGCGCGGATCACTTCGGTGCGGTGGGTCTCATGGTCGATGGCCGAGCCAATAACAATGCCTGGTTCCGCCGGCGCTTCCGCGGGAAGAATCTCCGCTGTAGGTTTGGCGGCAGCCGCGGCCGGTTCCGCCGGAAGTAACTCCGCGACGCCCTTGTGCTCCTCGGCCGCGGCTTCGGAATCCGGCTCGGCGCCTTTCTTTCCCTTGGCGCCCGCCTTGGCCTTCGCTGCCGGCTTCTTCGCCGCAACAGGCTTCGCCGCCTGCGCCTTCTTCTTGGCCGCGGCTTTTTGCAATGACTCGAGGCGCTTGGCCGCGATGCTTTCCTCTTTCGCGCGGGCCGCCTCGCGTTCCGCGCGATATTTCGCCCTCAATTTCGGATCGTCGTCGATTTCAATGAGCACGTCGATCTGCTCGTCGTCGATCTTCGCGTCCACCCCTTCGACGTCATAGAAAAGGTAACGCAAGGTCTCCACCGCTTCCTCGGCGCTCATGTCCAAGCGCCCGGCAAGCGAGGTCACTGTCTGCATATTCGTCTGCTCCTACGTTTCCAGCGGGCGGCGCCAACAGCGCTCGCCCCTCGTGCCCCGCGACAATGCGCGGCGGCCTTTACTGCCGTTCCGAAGACTTCGCGCTGAAGTCCGCCGAAACCTCCGGCACTTCACTGCCGTCCGGCGTCACGGTAATCCCCGTCTGCGCCACATCGCCCGCCGCCGCCGGTGTCTCGCCGCGCAACTCAACGTCGCTGCGGATATCGATGTTCCAGCCAATCAATCTCGACGCCAGCCGCGCGTTTTGCCCGCGCTTGCCGATCGCCAGCGACAACTGATCGTGCGGTACTGTCACCAGCACCGTCTTCGTCTCTTCGTCCAGCGCGATGTCAATGATGTCCGCCGGGTTCAGCGCATTACGGCACAGCGTCAGCGGATCGTCGCTCCAGCGCACAATGTCGATTTTCTCGCCCGAAAGTTCCTCCACCACCGCGCGCACGCGCGAGCCCTTCATGCCCACACACGCGCCCACAGGGTCCACGTTTGAATCCTTCGACAACACCGCCACCTTCGTGCGGCTGCCGGCCTCGCGAGCGATCGCCTTGATCTCAATCGTCCCATCAAAAATCTCGGGCACTTCCATCTCAAACAAGCGACGCACCAGGTCCGAGGTCGCGCGACTAAGCACCACCGACGCCCCGCGCGCGCCCTTCTCGACCCGCACCACCACCGCCTTCACGCGGTCGCCGGGACGCAGGTTCTCGCGCTCGGCCTGTTCCGCCGGCGGAATAATCGCGTCCACCTTGTCGACTGTCACGATGACGTTGCGCTGGTGCGTACGCTTGACGATGCCCGTCAACACGTCGCCCACGCGCCCCTTGAATTCCTCGAAAATATTGTCGCGCTCGGCGTCTTTGATCTTCTGGATGATCACCTGCTTGGCGGTCTGCGCCGCGATACGCCCGAAGTCCTGCGGCAGTGCCTCGAACTTGATCCGGTGGCCCACGTCCGCCTCCGGGTTTAGCTTGCGCGCTTCCTCGAGGGAAATCTCCGCCTTCGGGTCCGTGACCACCTCGACCACCTTGCGGATCTCATAGACCTTGAACTCAAGCTTGTCCGGAACGACGTCCACCACCACGTCCGTTGCATGAATCATGCTCTTGCGCGCCGCGCTCTCGATCGCGCTGCGAATCGCCTCAATCAATGTCGCCCGATCGATACTCTTTTCGGCCTCGAGCTGCTGCAGGATTACGCGGAGATTGTTGTCCATGCCGTGGCTCCTTTCGTCTGCAACGCGCTACCGATCTAAATTCGCTTGCTTCACGTTTTCCAAGTGAATGCGGTACGTCTCGCCGTCACTCTCAATCGCAATCATGCCGTCCGAAATTCCGGTCAACCGTCCGGAAAATTTCTTCCGGCCTTCCACCGCCGTGGACGTCTTCACTTTCACCGCTTCACCGACAAATTTCTCAAAATCCTTCACCCGCCGAAGCGGACGCTCAAAGCCCGGCGAAGACACCTCAAGCATGTACTCCGCCGAAATCGGATCGCTCCGATCCAGCAGCGCACTGGCCACACGTGACGCCGCCGAGCAGTCGTCCAGCGTCACGCCTTCCGGCCGGTCGATGAACAACCGCAACAGGCTCGAAGATCCGTGACGTCCGAACTCCACCTCGATTAAATCAAAGCCCAGCCCGGCCAGCTCGGGCTCCAGTTCCGCCCAAACCCGCCGGACTATATCCTTCGATTCCACGTGCCATCCTATCTGGGGCCCTCGCGGACTGCGCCCGAGGGCCGCCCACAATTAAAAAGAGTGGGTCTACACCCACTCTTCGGAAAACGCCCGAGATACAGAGAGCAGCCTATCACACAGCGGAAGGACAGCGCAACCGCCGACCGGTCAACGATTCCCCAAGGCTGCGTAAATTAAGAAATTTGATTAGCCCCCTCCAAATAACTCCGACGCGCCTCACTGATCGCATAAGTCCCAGGCTTCCCATAATTCCCATTCGCCCCACCACCCAACTCCCACCTAAAGGCTAATCACCGCCAAATTCCGCTCCTGCGTGCCCGTCGCGCGAAAAGAATGAAACCGCCCCCCGCTACAAATCGTGCAAATCCCCGCAATCTCGATCTGCGCCCGAGGCACACCAAACTGCTCAAGCTGCAACGAGTTTGCCTCCCAGAGATCCAAATAGCGCCCCAGCGCCGGCAGCCCACGCACGATAAAGTCCGCCGCGAGTTGTTCGCTCACCTGATAGCAACACGGCCCCGCCGACGGCCCAATCAGGGCGTGCAAATCACAAGGCCGCGTCCCGTAACGAAGCTGCATCATCTGGGCCGCCGCCGTAGTCACACCGTCATGCGTGCCCTGCCGTCCCGCATGAGCAATGCCGCCCGCCCGCCGCTCAGCATCGAAAAGGTACACTGGCACGCAGTCCGCCACGCGCACGCCGATCGCGACCAACTCGCAGTCCGTAACTAACCCATCGCCCTCTTCCGGCCCAGAGCACTGCGGACCGCCCTTCCCCACCGGCCACACGCGTGTGCCGTGCACCTGCTTAATCGTATACGCCGCGCCGCGCGCCAACCCCGCCAACTCAAGCGCGTCGTCCGCAGGCCGCCCTTCCCGCGCAAAGTCGCCATCGGCCCCCTCGGTAATCCCCGCGAGCCTCAGCCCCAGCGACTCAAATTTTCGGAAACGCAGCACAGAGCCTCACACGTAGCATGGGCGGCCCGCCCATGCGGACCCGCGTCAGTCACCGAATTTCGTTACAGAACGTACCGGCTCAAATCGCGCGTCTCCATCAAATCCTTCAACCGCTCGCGCACCAGCGTCTCGTCAATCGTCACGTGCTGCCCGTGCATCGTCGGCGCATTGTACGAGATGTCTTCCAACAAGAATTCCATAATCGTATGCAGCCGCCGCGCGCCGATGTTCTCCGTCTCGTCGTTCACCTCGCGGCACATCTTCGCCATCGCGTCGATCGCGCCGTCGGTGAAATCGATCTCGACGCCCTCCGCGCGCATCAGGCCCTGGTACTGCCGGATCAGCGAGTTCTTCGGCTCGCGCAGAATCCGCACGAAATCAGCCTCGCCCAGACTATCGAGCTCGACGCGTATCGGAAAGCGCCCCTGCAACTCGGGAATCAGGTCCGACACCTTCGTCATGTGAAACGCGCCCGCCGCGATGAACAGGATATGGTCGGTGCGCACCGGGCCGTATTTCGTCGTCACCGTGCTGCCCTCGACAATCGGCAGGATGTCGCGCTGCACGCCCTCGCGCGACACGTCCGGCCCCGCGTGCGATCCCTTGCTGGCAATCTTGTCGATTTCATCGAGGAACACAATGCCCGCGTTCTCCGTGCGCTTGACCGCCTCCGCGACGATTTTCTCCATGTCCAGCAATTCCTCGAGTTCTTCCTCCTCGAGAATCCGCCTCGCCTCGGCCACGCTCATCTTCCGCCGCTTCTTGCGCTGCGGCATCATCTTGCCCATCATCTCCTGAAGATTGACGCCCATCTCCTCCAGGCCTGAGTTCGTGAACATCTGCATCACCGCCGGCTGCGAAGACTCGCGCACGTCCACTTCGATCTCGCGATCTTCCAACTCGCCGGCCTGCATCTTCTCCCGAATCATCGCCCGCGTGCGTTCCTCCGGCGAAGGCTCCGGACGCGGCAAGACCGGCGCTTCGTCCCCCGCATTCGGATCGAGCGGATTGTAGCCGCGGATCGGCGACGGTTTCGGCGGAAGCAACACATCGAGCAAGCGCCGCTCCGCCCGCTCGCGCGCGGTCGATTCGTTCGCCTTGCGCATCTCCTGCCGCACGAGGTTCACCGCAACCTCCGCCAAGTCGCGGATCATGCTCTCGCAATCGCGGCCAACATAGCCCACCTCGGTGAACTTCGACGCCTCGACCTTGATGAAGGGCGCGTCCACCAGTTTCGCCAGCCGCCGCGCGATCTCCGTCTTCCCCACGCCCGTCGGCCCGATCATAATGATGTTCTTCGGCGTCACTTCTTCGCGCAGATCGTCCGGCAATTGCTGCCGCCGCCAGCGATTGCGCAGCGCAATCGCCACCTTGCGCTTCGCCTCCGCCTGGCCGACGATATATTTGTCGAGTTCCGCGACAATTTGTTGCGGGGTCAATTCTTCCACGGAATACTCCCAGTAAAAAACGGTGGACCTGCGGCGCACCGCAGGCCCAATGTACCAGCGATCAGGCGCCGTTGGTCACTTCGTCCATCTTGTCCACACGCCGCTGGTGCCGTTCCAACGTGCTCTCCGCCTCGCCCAGCCACGCATCGACGATCGTCTTGCACTCGTCAATCGAAAGGATCCGCCGCCCAAGACAAAGCACGTTGGAATGATTATGCTCGCGCGAAAGCCGCGCCATCAGCACCGAAGTACACACCGCCGCGCGAATCCCACGCATCCGGTTCGCCGTAATGCACATCCCCGTCCCCGTACCGCACACGAGAATCCCAAAATCCGCCCCACCGTCAAGCACCTTGCGGCACACCCGCTCGGCCACATCCGGATAGTCCACCGCCTCCCCGCTATCCGTCCCGCAATTGATCACCTCATGGCCCTTCACCACCAAATGCGCCATGAGATCGGGCTTGTAATGCGACGGCCCCTCATAACCCGCATGATCGCTGCCCACCGCAATTCGAAGCTGCTTCATAAAGATGTCCTCATCGTCCGCAACGCTTCAGTGTAAAGTTCGCGAGCGACTCCCGCAACTGCACGGCCCTCTTTGGACTGCGGCAGCGATAGCTGCCGCTTTACTCAGTCCAGCAAAGCTGGACGCCGTAGCTCCCGGGTCTCCAACTCGGCAGTGGGCCGTACAGGAGTGAGACAACAGCGCGAACGAAATCAACCAAGTTTTACATTTCAACGGGCCCGCTACGCCCCTCCCCCACCCGAGCAATCGCCTCCCCTGAAATCGCACCCGCCCTCAACACCTCACCCGTCTCGGGATCGAAAACGGTCGACGCGGGCCCCTCCGTCAATACTCCCCCGTCGATGCATATCACCACGCCCTCATTTGGGACCTCGCGCGCAGATCGCGCCGGCGCCCGCCCCGAAATATTTGCAGAAGTCGATACGATCGCCCCGCCGAAAGCCTCGCACAACGCCGCCGCAATCTTACCCGAGGTCCAGCGCACGCATACTTTCCTGTCCGGCCCAAGCAATACCCCAGGCACTCCTTTCACCGTGGGCAACACCATGGAAAGCGGTCCTGGCCAAAACGCCTTCGCATAAACACAGGCCCGCTCGCTCAATTCGCCAATCAGCGGCCGCAATTGTTCAAGCGAGGAAACGATGAGCAATACCGGATTGCGCTCGTCACGCTTCTTGACGGCGTACAAGCGATCAAGCGCCGCAGAATTAAAGGGATCCACTCCCAGTCCGTAGACCGTCTCTGTCGGGTACGCGACGACCTCACCGGCACGCAACGCGTCCGCCGCACGGCGGAGGTTCGCGGGAGTCGGCGGCAGGATCTCCATTTGTTATGCACCATGCTCCGCCAGCCACGCACACATTTTCCGGAAGGCCTCGCCGCGGTGACTCACGCCCGATTTCACCAAGGGATTCAACTCGCCAAAGGTCTGCTCGAAACCCGAAGGCATGAAAATCGGATCATAGCCAAACCCATTCGAACCACGTGCCTCGCGCGCGATCAGGCCCTCGACCGTACCCAGCTCCACGTGCTCCGTGCCGTCGTGATCGACGAAGGCCGCGCAGCATACGAAGCGCGCGCGTCGGCCCGCGGGTGGCGCGTCTTTCAGCGCGGCGAGCAGCTTTCGGTTGTTGTCGTCGTAGCTGCAATTCTCACCGGCGTACCGCGCCGAGCGCACGCCTGGCGCTCCGCTAAGCGCTTCGACTTCAATGCCCGAGTCGTCCGCCACGCAAGCCACGCTGAAGGCCCGCCCGTAATACCGAGCCTTGAGCAGCGCATTTCCCTCGAAGGTCGTTTCGGTCTCTTCGGGTTCGGGCACTTCAGGAAAATCACCAAGCGTCTTTACGTCCCACGCCGTGCCGTCCAACAATTGCGCGAGCTCAGTTGCCTTGTCACGATTGCCCGAGCCGATCAACAGCGCCCTAGGCAAGGCCCAGCGCCTCGCGCTGCCGCGCGAACAACGTCAGGATGCCCTCCCGGCCGAGGTCCATCATCGCATCGAGCCCGGCGCGGCGAAACGGCACGCCCTCAGCCGTCCCCTGCACTTCGATAATCGTGTCGTCGCTGCGCATCACCAAATTCAGATCGACGTCCGCCGAGGAATCTTCTTCGTAACAAAGATCCAGCATCGCCTCACCACCGACAATCCCCACGCTCACCGCCGCGCACTGCGCCGTCAGCGGCATCCGCGCGATCGTCCCGCCCGACACGCCCTTCGCCAACGCATCGTGCAGCGCCACATAGCCCCCGGTGATCGCCGCGGTCCGCGTCCCGCCGTCCGCCTGAATCACGTCGCAATCCACCGTCACCTGCACCTCGCCCAGCGCCGCAAGGTCCACCACCGATCGCAGCGATCGCCC
>VFKU01000571.1 GCA_009885415.1 Rhodothermota bacterium | reverse complement strand
GGCCTCGATCGCATCGCGATGGCGCGGCATTCCATCCCCAACATCCACTATATGTTTGAGAACGACCTGCGCTTCCTGGAGCAGTTCTGAGCCATGTTGATTCCCCTGAGCTGGCTACGCGAATACGTCGAGCTCCCCGGCGACGTCGACGCCCTGTGCGAAAAATTGACGATGCTCGGCCTCGAGATCGAGTCCGTCGAGCGGCGCGGCGAAGACGTTAAGAAGGTCGTCGTCGGAAAAATTATGAGCATCGAAAAACATCCCGACGCCGACAAGATCGTCGTGTGCAAAACCGACGTCGGCGGCGCGGAGCCGCTGCAAATCTGTTGCGGCGCGAAGAACATGAAAGTGGGGGACAAGGTGCCCACGGCGGTCGTCGGCGCGTCGCTGCCGGGCGGCTTTGAGATCACCCAGCGCAAGATGCGCGGGGTCGAGTCGCAGGGGATGATGTGCTCGGGCAAGGAGCTGGGTCTCGGCGACGACCACGACGGCTTGTTGATTCTCGACCCGGCGGCGCCGATCGGGCAGGACGTGCGATCGGTGTTAGGGCTGGACGAGGTCATCCTGGAGATTGAGGTCACGCCGAACCGGGGCGACTGGGCGGGGCTGATAGGCATCGCGCGCGAACTGGCCGCGGCCTACGGCACGCCGCTGAAATGGCCCGAGGCCTCCCTTATGGAGGCGGGGCCCGCGGCGGAGTCAGCCGTGTCGATCGCCATCGAGGCGCCCGAGCTCTGCGCGCGCTATATCGGGCGGGTGCTGACCGGGGTCAAGGTGGGTCCTTCGCCGGAGTGGCTTACGCGGCGGCTCTTGGCAGCTGGCCAGCGGCCCATCAACAACATTGTCGATGTGACGAATTACGTGCTGCTGGAGACCGGCCAGCCGCTGCACGCTTTCGATCTCAAGACTTTACAAGGCGGCAAGGTGGTCGTCCGCCGGGCGCACGCCGGGGAGCGCATCGCGGCGCTGACGGGTGCGGACTGTGCACTTACGCCGGAAATGCTGCTCATCGCCGACGCCACGCGGCCAATTGCGGTCGCGGGCATCGTCGGCGGTAAAGAAACCGAGGTGGGGGAAGCCACGGGCGAAATTCTGCTCGAGAGCGCCTACTTCGACCCGGTCTCGGTGCGGCGATCGTCCCGGTCGCTGAACCTGATTACCGAGGCCTCGCAGCGTTTCCAGCGCGGGGCCGATTCCGAGATGGCCGAGTTCGCGTCGCGCCGCGCGGCCCGCTTGATCCAGGAATGCGCCGGCGGCACGCTGCTCAAGGGCAGTGTCGATGTCCGTCCGAAGGCGATCGAGAAGAAGTGCATGTCGCTGCGTTTCGCCCGCACTAAGACGCTTTTAGGCGCAGACGTTTCGCCTGAAACACAAGAGAAGATTCTGAATTCGCTGGGTTTCGAGACGCTGCAGCGCTCGCCGCAAGGGTTGACCCTGGCCGTGCCGTCTTGGCGGCATGATGTTTCATGGGAAGAGGATTTTGTCGAGGAGATTGCCCGGCTCTACGGCTACGACAAGGTCGAGCCGAGCCTGCCGAAGGTGCGCCTCGCGGAGCGGACATACGCGCCGGAACAGTCTATGTACCGCGCGCTGCGCGAGTTCTTGAGTGCTGCTGGCCTCACCGAGATTACGACGTGGTCCTTCATGGCCGCGGCGGACGCTCATCGATTCGATCTGCCGGGCGAGCGGCTCGAGCCGGTGCCGCTCCAAAATCCGCTTTCCGAGCAGCACGCCCTGATGCGGACGTCGCTGTTGCCGGCCTTGTTGAGAATCGCCTCGTCGAACCTGCGGAAGAACCGCAAATCGATTGGGATTTTCGAAGTGGCGCCGGTGTATTTCATGCAGGATGGCGAATACGCCCAGCGCTACCATCTCGGCATTGCGCTGGCCGGTACGGCGCCGGGCATGCATTGGAGTGCGCCTGAGCGGGCCTTCGATGTGTACGACCTCAAGGGATATGTCGAGGCCCTGGCTGGGGAATTCACCACCTCCGCCGTGACCATCACCGGGACGGAGTCTACGTCGTTTACTAAAGGGGCGGCCGCGTCGGTTGTACTCGGTGCGAGTGGGGTGGGTATTGCGGGCGAAGTTTCGCGCGCGGGCGCGGCGGCTTACGATATCGACGCGCGTGTTTTCGCGGCTGAATTGGATCTGACGCGGCTGCTTGCCGCGCAACCGGGCCCGGCGCAATACACCGAAATCCCGGCGCATCCTCCAGCGCTGCGCGATCTGGCGGTGGTGGTGGATGACGCGACGCCCGCGGGCGCCCTGGCCGAAGTCGCGCGGCGGGCTGGCGGCGCGGACTTGCAGCGCGTGGATATCTTCGATATTTATCGCGGCAAGGGCGTGGCGGAGGGGAAGAAGAGCGTGGCGTTGAGTCTCATTTTTCAGGCGCGCGATCGGACCTTGACCGACGATGAGACCACCAAAGCCATCGGCAAAATCCTAAAAACCCTCGAAAGGGAGTTTCAGGCCCAACTCCGGTAAACGCGCATGGACCCGATGGTGCAAAAGAAAATCGAGCAGATCGACGGGCAACTGGCGGGACTGCGCGAGACCCTCGAAAAAAATCGCGCGGAACTCGTCAAGCAGCACAAGGAAAAGGGAGACTTGTTGCAAGACCAGTGGACCGACAAGAAGAAAATTACAACGCTTGATCGAGTGCAGAAAGAATACGACGCGCTGCAAGCCGAGAACCGCCGCTACGCCAAGGAGCGCAAAGAGCTGCGCGAGCAACTCGCCGGACTATTGACCCTCACGAAATCGCTGCGAATTAGTTTCCGCGCATGAGCGGCGGACGAATGAAAGTGAAGCTGGGCGGCAAGACGGTCGAGGTGTCGGTCTACAAGGACTCCCGGGCCACGCTGAAGCTGGCGGATCTCGTCAATGAAAAGCTCAAGACCATTGAGTCCACGAGCGGGCGGATAGATACGCAGGCCTTCGCGCTCGAAGCTGCCTTCGGCTATGCCGCCGAGGCCCAGGCCTTGGCCGACGCCGCCGAGGCCCAGGCCTTGGCCGACGCCGCCGAGGCCCAG
>VFKU01000746.1 GCA_009885415.1 Rhodothermota bacterium | reverse complement strand
TGAGCGCGAGCCCGCCTAGAAGAGCTGTGAGAGCTTTGTGGAAATTGGACATTTTGCGTTCCTGGCCACGGCAGAGTGCGCCGGTAGGCTATAATGTATCTCAGTAAACGATGGAGATTGTCTACTTCTTTGGCCTGATGGGAAGTATAGGAAGAATGGGAATTATGGGAAGTCTGGAATTCTGTGTCCTGTTTGCAGGCCGCTATTTCCGTTGGTTGGGCGGGTCGCCCATACCGCGGAGGTCGGGATTTGTTATAGTTTGTTGACGGAATCCGGAGGGGGGACGCCGGGCCGGTTGGAGGAAGTAGATGCGTAAGCGCAGCACGAAGGCCGAGTTTCTTGCACTGGCGATTTTTCTGGTGGGCGCATCGCTGGTTCTCACGAACGGGTTTAGCGCGCGGATATTTGCGCAGGACCAGAAGCGCGAGGTCTTCGAGCAGATTGAGCCGATCGGCGACGTGATCGCCGAGGTGCTGAAGAATTATGTGCGCGAGCCGGACCTCGATCGGGCGGTGGAGGGGGCGCTGGCGGGGATCATGAGCTCGCTCGACCGGAACAGCAGCTATTTGCCGGCGGAAGGATTTCAGTCGCTGCAGGAAGATACGCAGGGCGAATTTTTCGGCATCGGCGTGCACATTCGGATGGACGAGCAGAACAATGTGGTGATTTCGTATCCGGAACCGGACGGTCCGGCGGCGAAGGCGGGCGTCCACGCGGGCGACCTTATCGTGGGGATTGAGGGCGTGCCGGTCGCGACGATTGTCGCGGGCATTCCGAACCCGAACCCGGGCCTGGTGCTGCAGGAAGTTTCTTCGCGCATCAAGGGCCCGAGCGGCACTAAGGTCGGGCTGACGGTGAGCCGTGCGGCCGAGGGGAGCGAGGAGCGGACGCCGATCGAGATGACGGTGCAACGCGGGAAGATTCCGGTGCAGAGCATTCTGGAGTCGCGCGTGCTTGAGGGTGGTATTGGCTACGTGCGCGTGGCGGATTTCAAGAAGAACTCCGCGAGCGACCTGCGTAAAGAGTTGGAGCGCTTGCAGGACGAGGGCATGAAGTCGCTCGTGCTCGACTTGCGGTGGAACCCGGGCGGTCTGTTGAACGCGTCGCGCGAGGTGTGTGAGTTGTTC
>VFKU01000013.1 GCA_009885415.1 Rhodothermota bacterium | reverse complement strand
GTAAGTCGCGGTCACCCTGATCGCCTGCGGTCTTTTGCCATCCCGGCGATTTTCCTTCCGGGTCATAGATACCGGGCGTCGGCAGGCCCTGCATGTAGACCGTGATCGCTTCGGGCCATTGCCGTTGAAATACAAAGGTCGCCGCGGCATGTCGCATGTTGCCGCCGTGGCCGTGGAAGGCGAAGATCACGGGGGCTGGAGAGGTCGATGCGGAGGGCGGCGCGTAGACAAGTGCGTGCCGCGTGACGCCGTCGACCGTCCAGTCGCGCGCGGCGAGTTGGGCATCGGCCGTGGACACGCCGGCGAGGAGGAGAAGAGCGAGGATGCTCAAGGTACGCATGTTCGTGCTCCAGAGTGCGGGTCATCTCGCTTGAAGAGTGGAGGTGCCGACGCGGGAGGTTACGAGCGTATCGAGAGCGGGAGGCTTTGGAGCGGCGCCGCCCAGCGTTGCTGGGCTTGGTAAAGCGGCAGCTCTCGCTGCCGCAGTCCAAAGGAGGCATTGGTTTATTCGGGGCCGTGCTTGCGGAGCGGGAGTGCTTCCGAATTGGACGGGCTGGGCGTTTGCGTGTTAGTATCCGCGCGCTTTTTCCGGGGCGGCGTAGCTCAGTTGGTTAGAGCAGTGGAATCATAATCCACGTGTCCGGGGTTCGAATCCCTGCGCCGCTACCATTCTTCTTTTCGCCTCCCGCCGGGAGACTCGTTCCCATGTCCGAGCGCCGCGACGTCCTCCAGCGCGCCGTCCAGGCCTGCCTTGATTCCGCCGCGCCCGCGCTGGCTGCCGCCTCTCCCCTTCTCGTCGCCGTTTCCGGCGGACCGGACTCGGTAGCCCTCGCGCATGTGCTCATCGAGGCCGGACGCAAAATCGAGATCGCGCATTTTGATCACCAGACCCGCGGGGAGGGCAGTGCGGAGGACGCGCGCTTTGTCGAGGCGCTCGCGAAGCGTCTCGGCGTGCCCTTCCATTTGCACTCCGAGGACGTCGAGGCGGGCGCGGATCAATCGCCGATGTCCTTCGAGGAATACGCGCGCGAGCGGCGTTACGCCTTCCTGATCGCGACCGCGAAAGCGCGCGGCTGCGCGGCGATCGCGACCGGCCACCACGCGGACGATCAAGCCGAGACGGTGCTGATGCGCGTGTTGCGCGGGACGGCCCCGCGCGGCATCGGCGGCACACCGCCGATCGCCGAGCGCGAGGGCGTCCGCGTCGTGCGGCCCTTTCTCGGCGCGCGCCGCGCGGAGATCCTCGCGTGGCTCCACGAGCGAAACCTCCGCTATTGCCACGACGAGACGAATCTCGACACCGACTTCGTGCGCAATCGCATCCGCCACGACCTCCTCCCCCAGCTTCGCCGCGAATACAATCCGCGCGTGGTCGAGGCGCTGACCCGCCTCGCAGACCTCGCACGCACCGAAGACGATCTTATGCATTCGCTCACGATAGAGTTCGCCACGACGTGTATCGCCGAGAACGGGGACACCATCCTGCGCGCGCCCTTCGCGTTGGGCCATCGCGCATTGCAGCGGCGCGCGGTCCTTGAGTGGGCCTACCGCCACGGCGTGAGGCCCGACGCGGACCACGTCGAGCGCGCAGTCGAATTCATCCTGCACGCACCGCCGCACAAGCACTTCGACCTCGGCGGCGGCGTAACGTTTAGTTCCGGCCCGGAAAAAGTCGCCTTCGAGCCGCAACGCGCCGCGCCGCCGGATTTGTCTGAGATTCCGCTGGCCGTGCCGGGCGACACGCTCGCCTTCGGCACACGGCTGCGCGTGACGCTCCTGGATCGGCCTCCCGAGGGGCCGCTGAGCAATTACTGCACGCCGCAGCGGCAAGTGGTCGACGCGCACGCGCTCGACGGCGGCGCGATCCTGCGCCATCGCCGGCCCGGCGACCGCTTCGCGCCGCTGGGCCTGGGCGGCACGCGCAAACTAAAGGACTACTTCGGCGATCTCGGCCTCGCGCCGCAAGAACGCGACCAGGCGCTGCTCATTGTCGCGCGCGGCGAGATCGTGTGGATCGTCGGCCGCGCGGTCTCGCAGCACGCGGCCGTGACGGCCCGCACCGGCGCCGTCGCCCAGATCGAGGTGCTCGATGGAGCGCAGTGAGCGGCCGCTCTACTCCGCGGCGCAGATCCACGCGCGCGTCGCTGAACTCGCCGCCGAGATCTCGCGCGATCTGCGCGGGCGCGATCTCGTCGCGCTGATCGTGCTCAAGGGCGCGCTGCATTTCGGCTCGGACCTCGTCCGCGCGCTGAGCGTCCCCGTGGCGATCGACTTTGTGCAGGCGCGGAGCTACCACGGCGCGACGAGCACCGGCACCGTGACGATGCTCGCGCGCCCGACGCAGGATCTGCGCGGAAAACATGTGCTGATCGTCGAGGACATCCTCGACACCGGAGTGACCGCCCGCGCCTTGCTCGATTTCGTCCGCGACCAGGGCGCGGCGGAGATTCGCTTCTGCGCCCTCTTCGATAAACCCGTCCGGCGAAAGCAGCCGGTCACGGCCGACTACGCCGGATTCACCGTGGAGGACGTATTCCTCGTGGGCTACGGCATGGACATCGACGAACGCTTCCGCGAATTGCCGGACGTGTACCGGATGTCTTAAACGTCCTTCGGCAGAGGCCGGGCGACATTTCCGAAATCATTTGTTAATATGTGTACGGACTGCGCGAGGGAGAGCCTTTATGAATTTCGATTTTTCCGAAGAACAAAAAGAACTGCGCGACCACGCGAGGCGCTTCTTGAAAGACCGCTGCCCCTGGCCGGTCGTCCGAGGCGTGCTGGAAGGCCCCGCGCCCTACGACGCGGATCTGCGCGCGTCCGTGGCCGAAATGGGCTGGCCCGCGACCGCCATGCCGGAGGCCTACGGCGGCATCGGCTTGGGCTACGTCGAGCTCTGCGTGATCGCGGAAGAACTCGGCCGCGTTGTCGCGCCGATTCCCTTCTCATCGTCGGTCTACCTCGCGGCCGAAGCCTTGCTGCTCTCGGGCGATGAAGCGAACAAATCCGAATATCTGCCGAAGATCGTTTCGGCGGACTCCATCGGCACCTTCGCGGTCACCGAAGGCGCAGGCGCGCTCTCCATGGACAGCATCCAGACGCAATTCGCCGGCAATCGCCTGACGGGCAAAAAAATCGCCGTGCCCGACGGCGACGTAGCGTCCTTCGCCATCGTACTCGCCCAAAGCGCCCGCGGTCCCATGTGGACGCTGGCCGATCTTACGAAGGGCGGCTCGACGCGGGTCGCCGTGAAGACCGTGGACCCCACGCGTTCCCACGCGACTATCACCTTTGACGGCGCTCCGGCCGAACCGCTCGGTGCGCCGGGCAAGGGCTGGGAACTCACGCAGCGCCTGCTCGATCGCGCGGCGGTGCTCTTTGCCTTCGAGCAGCTCGGCGGCGCGACCGCCGCGATGGAAATGGCGCGCAACTATTCGATCGAGCGCTACGCCTTCGGTCGCGCCATCGGCTCCTTCCAGGCGATCAAGCACCGTCTGGCGGACATGTTCGTGAAAAACGAGTTGGCGCGCTCGAACTGCTACTACGCGGCCTGGGCGCTCATGACGAATTCGCCGGAACTCCCGGCGGCGGCGGCCAGCGCACGTGTCGCGGCGAGCGAGGCCTACCACTTCGCATCGAAGGAGAACATTCAGATTCACGGCGGCATCGGCTTCACCTGGGAAGCGGACTGCCAGTTCCACTACCGGCGCTCGCGTTTGCTCGGGCTCAACCTGGGCAGCGTGCAGTTCTGGAAAGAACGCCTCGTGTCGGCGCTCGAAGCGGGCGCGGTGGCATGACCAAAAGCTTTCACAAGGGTGCCACGCCTAAGCTCAGCTTTGGCGTGCGCGAGGACGAAGCAAGACGAAGGCACGCCTAAGCGTAGCTTAGGCGTGGCACCCAGAGAATTTTTCAAACATCAACACCGGATCAGATCAGTCTCGCGAGAGATAAGCGGAGGAGAGAGCGATGGACTTCAATGACAATTCCGAAGAGGCGGCGTTTCGCGCCGAGGTGAAGAGCTGGCTGGCGAAAAACGCGCCGAAGTTTGCGCAGAAGGGCTCCAATGTCCGCCGCGAGGATGAGTCCGCGGAAGACATCGCGGAAGCCAAGGAATGGCAGGCGCTCAAGGCCGACTCGGGCTACGCCTTCATCCAGTGGCCCAAGGAATACGGCGGACGCGGCAGCCCGATGCAGGCGGTAATCTACGCGCAAGAAGAAGCGAAGTATCCCCTGCCGCGCAATTACTTCATCATCGGCGCCTTCGCCGGTCCGACGCTGATGGCCTACGCCACCGAGGAGCAGAAGGCGCGCTACATCCGGCCGATGTTGCGCGGCGAGGAAGTGTGGTGCCAGCTTTTCTCGGAGCCGGGCGCGGGCAGCGACCTCGCAGGCATCCGCACGCGCGCCGAAAAAGAAGGCGACACCTGGGTCGTCAACGGCCAAAAAGTGTGGACCACCGTCGCGTACATGTCGGATTGGGCCATCCTCGTCACGCGCCACGACACCACGCTGCCCAAGCACATGGGACTCACCTATTTCTTCCTCGACATGAAATCGCCCGGCGTCGAAGTCACCCGCATCCGGCAGATTTCCGGCGGCTCGGATTTCTGCGAAGTGTTTTTGAGCGACGTGCGCATTCCCGATTCGCAGCGACTCGGCGAAATCGGCGACGGGTGGAGCGTCTGCCTCACCACGCTGATGAACGAGCGCTTCATGGGCGGCGATGCGTCGCGCCCCGATGCGAAGGAGCTGCTCGGCCTGGCGAAGCGGCTGAAGATCGACGGCAAGCCGGCGATCGAAAACCCGGCCGTCCGCGAGCGCATCGCCGAGTGGTACGTGCAATCGGTCGGCGCGAAATTCACCAAATTCCGCACGCTCACGGCCCTCTCGCGCGGACAGACGCCCGGACCCGAGAACTCCATCCTCAAGCTCGTGAACGCTTCGAAATTGCAGGACATAGGCGCCTACGGCATGGACTTGCTCGGCACGGCGGGCATTCTCGCGGACGTGGACGGCGACGAGGAGACCGCGCAATTCCTCATGGCCTACCTCGCCGCGCCCGGCGCGCGCATCGCCGGCGGCACCGACGAAATCCTGCGAAACATCATCGCCGAACGCGTGCTCTCGCTCCCGAGCGACATCCGCGTCGACAAGGCGCTGCCCTTCAACAAACTGGCGAGCGGCGCGAAGTAAGTTTCACGCCGTAACGGTAGGGCGGGTCATGACCCGCCCTACAAAATCCCCGCGTAGTCGCTCTCGATGCGATCCATGTTCAGGCGGTTGAAAAAGTTCGCGTAGCACATCCAGGCCGTGAGCGCGTTGAGGTCAGCGAACTGCGGTGGGACGAATTTCGGCGGCACGACGAGGCCCTCGTCCACCAGATGGGCGATGGTCCGCATGTCTTCGAGCGTGGTCTTTCCGCAGAACAGCAGGGGAATGCGCTGGAGCAGGCCCTTGCGCACGGCGAGCATGATGTAGTTGTAGACCGTGACGAAGCCCTTGTTGTACGCAAGGTCTTTGGTGAAGGGGCCGCCGGTGGGTGTGCTGCCGCGGAAGACGCGGACCGAAGTCGCGTAGCTGTCCGGCTCGTCAAAACCCTGTTTACGGAAAAAGCCGAACACGTCCAGAAAGGTCGCGCCTTCCTCTGCCATGTTGATCGCGCGGATGCGGTTGTTCGTGCGGCGCAGGCGCGCCGGGTGCGAAACGAAAGCGAATATCTCCATCAGGATCGCGAGACCCTCCTGCGTGATCGTCGAGGAGGGCGCGCCTTTACTGAGGAAGGTGCAGATCGGCTGGCTGGCGCCGTTCAGCGTGGTGCCGACGTGGACGAAGCCCTCGTGAACTTCCATCAACCGCAGGTCGCGCTCGCTAAAGGTGGCGTTGCGCCGAATCTTGATGTAGTCCGACCCCGCCGCCGCGTCCGCGACGATCCCGTCGCCGAGAATCACGCGCACGCCCTTGGGAAAATCCTTGAACGCAACATCCATCCGCTCCTGCAAAATCCGGACGGCCTCCTCGCTCGAGATGTTCTTCGGCTCGGTCTCGATGAGCCGGCTGCGATCGACGTTGGTGAGCAGGCCATCCATCAAATCGCCGAGATCTTTCAGCGTCGGATCGCCCGCATGAAACACGTCGCTCGCCGAGCCGTACAACTCCTGCGAGATCGTGCAAAAGTCCGGCGTGCCGCGCGCTTCGAGCATCCGCACAACCATCTGGTATTCGCGGCACATGCGCCGCATGATCTGGCCGACGGGCGTATATTCGCCGAGTTGATGGCTGATATCACGCTCGATTTCGTGAAATTCGTGGCGCTTGATCGCCGGATTGAAAGGCAGCGGCCGGCGCGCATAGTAGTCCGCATCCACCCGCGGCTGCTCGCGGCACCCGGTCTCGAAAAACGTCTTCTCGACCGTCTCGTCCCACTGGATCGCATCGAGCACGCGGATCGGACGCTGCGCCTCGACCAGACGGTCGGACAGCGTGCGAATGGTCTGCTTGTAACTCTCGGTGGATGCACTGATACCCACGAATACCCTCTCCGGAAAGGCGTCCGCCGCGCCGCGGACGACAGCGCGCCATAGTAGGACGCATCGCAGGGCGAATCAACTCGCGGCCTCACGCGTAGCTGCGGCGGTTGCTCAGGCGACTCAAGTGGGCGTATTCTATGGGCCGACCGGTAGCACCACTCCGGCGAGGTGAAGCGATGGCGGCGAGCAGTTCAGTCCGACCCTTGGACGCACACACGCGCGACGACGCCTCGCTGGCACTCGCCCGGCACATCCCTGACACGTCGGCCTCGCGCGACGCGATTCGCAATGCGGCGGTTGCGATGGTCCTCAACGATCGCCCCGGGCAGGGCCTCTCGGCGCTCTTCATCCAACGCGCGGAACATCCAGACGATCCTTGGTCGGGCCAAATGGCCTTCCCGGGCGGACGCTTCGAGCCCTACGACAAGTCGCTCGTGCGCGCCGCGATCCGCGAGACCCGCGAGGAAGTCGGGCTGCCTCTCACGCAGGACATGTTGCTCGGCCGCCTCAGCGATGTGACCGGCGGACGCCTGAGCATCCATCGCCTGGCGGTTTCGCCCTTTGTGTTCTGTCATCCCGGCGAGCCCGAGTTGAAACCGAATTACGAAGTCGCGAACACCGTGTGGGTGCCGGTGTCATTCTTGGGCGATCCGGCGAACATCACGCCCTATGTGTTTCCGCCGGACCCCACAAAGCGCGAGTTTCCGTCCTGGCATTACGAGGGGTATACGATCTGGGGGTTGACCTACCGGATCATCGGGAATTATCTGCGTCTTTTTGACGTTCAAATCCCCGGCGAGCCGACAGTCACGGAAGTCGAGTAGCAATTTTTTTCGACGAGTACGAGCCAACAGGTCACAGGTCAAAAAGTGCGGGGACGAGCGGGGGATTTCGTTATGGCGCGCATATTAGTCGTGGACGACGAACCGGTCGTGCTCCAGATGTTGCAGCGTTTCCTCGAGCGCAACGACTTCAATGTCGTGGCCGCGAAGGACGGCGCGGCGGCCCTCGAGTCGCATCGCAAGACTCCCGCCGACCTAATCATCACCGACATCCTGATGCCGGGCAAGGAAGGCTTCGAGACGATCCGGGAGCTGCGAAATTTGACGCCCGGAATCAAGATTATCGCCATGTCAGGCGGAGGCAGGAACGAACCGCAGACCTACCTGAAATTCGCGACGACCTTCGGAGCAGACCGGTCTTTCGTGAAGCCGCTCGATTTGGGCGCGCTTCTTCTGGCCGTCCGTGAACTGATCGGTTCCGAGGCCCCCAGTCCACGCACTGCGCCTTCGCCCGAG
>VFKU01000041.1 GCA_009885415.1 Rhodothermota bacterium | reverse complement strand
TTCGAAGTGGGTGCCGTCGCCGCCGGCGCTGACGATGCGGTCGTAGCCTTCGCGCAGCGCTTGGCGCGTGAGGTCCGTGCCGCCGCCGGGTTTGTCGGTGCGGAAGACGGTGTACGCGGGGAACATCGCGGCGACGCGCGGCTCGATGCGCTGCCATTGGCGTTCGGCGCGGCCGTTGCCCGAGCGCGGGTTGAGGATGATCGCGACGCGCGTGGGGCGTTGCTCGACGAAGGGCGCGTTACATCCCGCGCTGGCGTTAGACGCGGACATCCGAGCCGAGTCCGAGCAGGGCCTTGTGACGCTTCAGCACGGGGTCGAGGAACTCCGCGCAGAATTCGGTGACTTGTTCCGGCGCGCGGCCGACGAACTCGCGCAGGTTCAGCGTCGCGTCGATCTCCGCGCGCGACATGGCGATGGCTTTGTCCTTCGCGAGGCGATCGAGGAGGTCGTTCTCGCCGCCTTCCTGCTTGACGACGGCCGCCGCGGCCTGCGAGTGCTTGCGGATGACCTCGTGCAGCGCCTGGCGATCGCCGCCCTTCTTTACGCAGGCCATGAGGATGTTTTCCGTGGCCATGAAGGGCAGCTCCGCGCGGACGTGCTTCTCGATGATCTTCGGGTAGACCGCGGGCCGCTCCATGATGTTGAGGTAGAGATTGAGGACGGCGTCGGCGGCGAGGAAGGCTTCGGGCAGGCTGATGCGGCGGATGGCGGAGTCGTCGAGCGTGCGCTCGAACCATTGCGTGCCGGCGGTGAAGAGCGAGTGCAACGGCGCGGTCATTAGATAGCGGGAGATCGCGCAGGCGCGCTCGCTGCGCATGGGGTTGCGCTTGTAGGCCATCGCGGAGCTGCCGATCTGGTCGGCCTCGAAGGGCTCCTCGATTTCCTTTAGGTTTTGCAGTAGGCGCATGTCGGAGCCGAATTTGTGGACGCTTTCGCCGAGGCCGGCGAGGGCTTGCAGGATTTGCGTGTCGACTTTGCGCGAGTAGGTCTGGCCGGTGACGGGGTAGGAGTTGGTGAAGCCGAGTTTTTTTGCGACGAGTTGGTCGAGCTTGCGGACTTTTTCGTGATCGCCGTCGAAGAGTTCGAGGAAGGAGGCCTGCGTGCCGGTCGTGCCTTTGACGCCGCGGCAGCGAAGACGCGCTAAGACAATCTCGATCGACTCAAAGTCGAAGAGGAGGTCCTGCGCCCAGAGCGTGGCGCGCTTGCCGACGGTGACGAGTTGCGCGGGCTGGAAATGGGTGAAGCCGAGCGTGGGGAGGTCCTTGTACTCGAGCGCGAAGTTTTTCAGGCGGGCGAGCACGTTGACCGCCGTCTTGATGAGCATCTGCAAGCCTTCGCGCATGAGGATGAGGTCGGTGTTGTCGCTGACGTAACAACTCGTCGCGCCGAGGTGGATGATGCCCTTGGCTTTGGGCGCGACGTCGCCGTAGGCGTGGACGTGCGCCATGACGTCGTGGCGCAGCTTGCGCTCGTAAGCTTCGGCTTTGGCGAAGTCGATGTCGTCCACGTGCGCGCGGAGTTCAGCGATCTGCTCGTCGGTGATCGGCAGGCCGAGTTCCTTCTCGGCTTCTGCGAGCGCGACCCAGCATTTGCGCCAGGTGGAGAACTTGCGCTGCGCGCCCCAGAGCGTGGCCATTTCCTTGGTGGCGAAGCGCTCGACCAGCGGCGTGATGTAGACCTCGGTCATTTGGCGGCGTCCTTTTCGGCGAGGCGGAAGCCGGTTGCGGTCGCGATCGCGGCGACCGCGGCGACGGGGTTGGTGCGCTCGCTGAAAATGCCGCCCTTAATCATAAAGTCGCAGGCCTGGTCGGCGTCGGTGGGAGTGAAGCCGGCCTGCGCCGGCGTGAGCTTGTTCTCTTCGTAGGTGGCGACGTAGGCGTAGTGGCCGGGTTGGAGCGCGACCTTGCGGACTTCGAGGCCGTCGGCGCGGACGATGGCGAGCCATGCGGAGTCGTCGCGGCGATCGGCGACGGCGCTGATGCGCGGCGTGTCGTACTGATCTTTTTCGTAGTCCATCGCGAGAGAGACCGAGGCGAGGGCGTCGCGCACGGGCATGCCGAGCGCGATTTTTTCCGCGATGGGGTCCGTCTGGCTGCCGTTGGTGACGACGGCGGCCGCGCCCTCGCCGACGAGGCGCACGCAGTTGTAGGCGATGTAGGGGTTCTTGAAGATGTCGCCCTCGTGTCCGGGTTTGGGGATGATGCTTACTTTATCACCGCTGACGACGGCGGTGCGATTGGGAAACGATCGGCTCGACACGCGATACGCCGCGCAGAGGCGGCCGTCGGCGGTGCGGGCGACGCAGACGATTCTACCTATATACATGTGAAGCTCCTTATTTCTGCGGCGGCGCGGCGTCCTCGCGCAGGCGCAGCACGATTTTCCCGGTGGCGTGTCCGCTTTCGAGTTTGGCGTAGGCCTTGCTGAATTCATCGAGAGGATAGACGGAGTCGAGGATGACTTTCACGTGGCCCTGATCGATGAGGTCGCCAATCTGGCGCAGGTGCGCTTCGCTTGGCGCGACCGATAACCACCGGTATTCGGCCTGGGCGGCCTTGGCAGCGGCCTTAACGGGACGCAGCGTGTAGCGGATGAAGAGGCGGGCGACGAGGCCGAGGTTCATTCGTTTGGCGGTGGCATCGTCGGGCAAGGAAACGATGGAGAGGACTTTTCCGCCGGGTTTGACGACGTTGAAAGAATCGATGAGGGCTTTCCCGCCGAGGGTGTCGAAGACGGCGTCAAATTTTTTGCCGAGCGTGGCGAAGTCTCTTGTTTTGTAGTCGATGCATTCAGCAGCGCCGAGGTCTTTGAGTAGCGCGTGCTTGGCGACGCTGGCGGTGGTGGTGACGCGTGCGCCGAGGTGGCGTGCGAACTGGATGGCGAAGGTGCCGACGCCGCCTGCGCCGGCGTGGATGAGGATTTCCTGGCCGGACTTGAGTTTGATGGTGTCATGGAGTGCTTGCCATGCGGTGAGGGCGGCGAGGGGCACGCCGGCGGCTTGATCGAAGCCGAGCGACTTCGGCATGGGGGCGACGTCGGCGCGATCAATACAGACGATTTCCTTGCAGGTGCCGGGGCGGGAAGGGCCGGCGTAGGCGAAGACGCGATCGCCGATGTCGAAATGCCGCGCCCGGAGGCCCACTTCGATGACTTCGCCGCTGAGGTCAAAACCGGCGACGAGCGGCATTTTGTATTTAAGAACGCGGCGTAGTAAGCCGTTTCGGACTTTGAAGTCGAGGGGGTTGAGGCCGGCGGCGTGGACGCGGACCTTAACTTCACGCTGGCCGGTCGGGGGCTCGGGGATGTCCGTGAGCGACATCACTTCGGGGCCTCCGTAGTCTTTATATACAAGCGCCTTCATTTCCGAACTCCTCCCGCCGATGCGGGCGTCGCCATACGAAAACCGAGGGCGCGGAGAATCTCGGCGCGGCCCGGGTCCGGG
>VFKU01000711.1 GCA_009885415.1 Rhodothermota bacterium | reverse complement strand
GCGAGATTGCTTCGTCGCGATGGGGCCGCTCCTCGCAATGACAATAGGGGCGATACTGCCGCTTCTCGCGCGGACGGAGTAGTGCCAAGTGCTCCGCGCGATGTTGTGTTCAAGGCGGGGGTGTGGGTGGCGAAGGGGCTGGAGGACACGACCGTCTCGTATGTGAATGGCGAGCCGATGGTGTGTGTGCCGGGGGAGGCGAAGGTGCGGGCGGCGGGGGAGGCTACGCCGTTCGGGGGTGCGGTGGCGGATGCGGCGGCTGGCAACGCATCGGGAGCGGCTGCCTCGAAGTCTTCGAGCAAGGGCGACCCAGCAGCGAAGAGTGAGCCTCCGCTGAAGGAATGCACAGGAGTGGTATATCCCGATTTTCGGAAGTCGTTTTTTGAGAAGGGTCAGACGATTCCGGTGGCGTCGACGCGGTCGTACAACCGGACGCGTGGGGACCAGTGGAAGTTTTTCGATTATGACGGCGATGGCGCGATGGATGTGGTGTTGGGGTTGGGGGTTTGGGATGACTATGGGTGGGATGATGCGTACAACCCGGCGGGGGTTTGGACGAATGGGCCGTTGCATGGGTATGTGAGCGTAGCGAGGAATTTTGGGACGATGGAGTCGCCGAAGTATGCCGAGCTTTCGTCGGTGGTTTCGTGGGCGCGGAATCCGGATGCGGCGGCGGCGGAGAAATGGATCACGCCGGAGCCGGTGGATGTGTATGGCGCGCCTTCGCCGAATTTTTCTGATTTCGATGGCGACGGCGATTTGGATTTGGTCTGCGGCGAGTTTTTGGATGCGCTGACATATTTCGAGAATGTGGGGACGCGGACCGCGCCGAAGTATGCGCGCGGGCATTTTCTTGCGCGGGACGGTGCGGCGATCCGGATGGATTTGCAGATGTTGCAGGTGATCGCGCTGGATTGGGACGCGGACGGGGATACGGATCTGGTCGTCGGGCAGGAGGATGGCCGCATCGCGTTGATGGAGCATACCGGGAAGATCGAGGCGGGCATGCCGATCTTCGAGTTGCCGCGCTTCTTCAGGCAGGAGGCGGACTTCCTGCGCGTGGGCGTGTTGCCGGCGCCGGTGAGCGTGGATTGGGACGGGGACGGCGACGATGATCTGATTTGTGGAGATACGGCGGGCTATCTCGATTTCGTTGAGAACACGGGCATGCGCGATGGGCTGCCGGTGTGGGCGCCGCCGGTGTATCTCGATGCGGGCGGGGCGCGGGTG
>VFKU01000607.1 GCA_009885415.1 Rhodothermota bacterium | reverse complement strand
GTAAAAACCCGTCGCCATCCAGACGATCATCGGGACGATCGAGAAGAGCAGGTGGTTCGACCCCGCGAACGCGAAGGGCAAATCCTTGGGGAGAAACTCGATGCCGATCCCGTGAAGCAATTGCTGCAGCCAGAGCAGGAAGGCATTGACCACGCCGAAACTTGCGGTGCTGTAGATGAGAATCCAGAGCGAGGCCACCGCGACTGAGGCGATCACATTCGGAAAGAAGAAGGCGACGCGAAACACCCCCGCGTCGCGCACGCCGCGATGGAGCATGTTCGCGAAAAAGAGCGCTAGCCCGAGCGTGATCGTGCCTCCTGCGACGAGCAGAAAGGCGTTGTGTTTGAGCGCCTGATAGAAAAGCGGATCGCTGAAAAGCTTGCGGAAATTGTCCAGCCCGGCCCACTTTGGCGCGCTGAACCCGTTCCACTTCTGCAGGCTGAAGGCGAAGGCGCGCAGGCTGGGATACACGACAAAAGGCACGAAGAGGAGCAGCGCCGGGGCGAGCATCGCCGCGAGAAAACGGCTGCGGGCGGCGCGTTTCACGGCGTCTCTCCCAATGCGGCCGGGTCATAGGGCTGGAAGGGCGGCACGACGACATCCGGGTCGGCCAGCGCGACAGCGATGCCCGCGTCCATCTTGCGGCCGAATTCTTCCGGCGTGATCTCGCCGCGCAGGAGTTCGGCGATCGCCGCGCCCATCACCTGCGTGCGCCAGGCGGGGAAGAGCATGTACACGCGCACATTGAAGAGGCCCTGCGAGGCGTCGATGATGTCGAGCGCGGACTGTTGCGCCTTCGACACGCTGTCGCGCGGCGTCGCGCCTTCGAGCGGCGAGATGACGCCGATGCTGCGCCCCATGTCGGGCGCGGCCTTCGGCGAGACGAGGTAGCGCGCGAACTCAAACGCGATGTCGTGGTTCTTCCCATCACGCGGGACGAAGAGGTACTCCATGCCCTGGCCGTGAAAGAGGCGAGGGTTGCCCTTGGCGCCCTCGATCGCCGGCAGCGTGAAGGCGCGCATCTCGAAGTCCGGCGGAGTCGTGTTCTTCATCTCGTTCTCGAGCCACAGCCCGCAAAAGATCATCGCCGCGTTGCCCTGCACAAACTGCAACTGGCTCTCCGTGTGCGTCATCGCCATCGCGCCGCGCTGCAAGTGCTTCGTAGCGAGTTCCTGTAGAAGCCGCGCGGCCTCGACCGCGTCCGGATGAGAGAATGCCTGCGGATCCAGCGCGTTGATACGGTTGATCGCCGCCAATCCGCCCACGCGCTGAACCATGGCCACGTAAGTGTTCCAGCCGTAAAAATAGGGATACTTCCCCTGCAAAGTCCACGGCGCGATCCCGGCCGCCTTGATCGTATCGCTGAGCGTAAGGAACTCCGCCCAGGTTTTCGGCGGCGTCCAGCCGCGATCGCGGAAGAGTTTCGCGTCGTACCACACCACCCACGCGCCATAGGCGGCGGGCAGCGCGTAGATGTCGTCGCCGCTCTTGAACATGTCGAGCATGCCTTGATCGAAGAGCTCGCCCCAAGGTCGGTCGCCGCCTGGCGCGGGCACTTTCAGCGCATCGGTGAACGGAGCCAACTTGTCCGAAGCGATCAGCAGCCAAAGCGGCAAACGCTCGTCCAAAATCAGATCGGGAGGATTCCCTCGCAACAACCGCGGCTTGATGATCTCCGCCGTACGCGGATCGCCCCACAGCTCGACGCGGATTCCCCGCGAGGCATTCTCCGCGTTGAATTGCTCGGCCATCTTCTTGTGCCAGCCAATGCCGTAGCCGCCCTCGAAGATGGCGACCTCGACCACGCGCTCGGGATCATC
>VFKU01000416.1 GCA_009885415.1 Rhodothermota bacterium | reverse complement strand
GGTGACGCTGCTGCACTACCAGGGCGCGGCCGTCATGTCGCTGCTGGCGTACGGCGCGCTCTGCGCTTACCTCGGCGCTCTCCTCCGGCATCCCATCGTCGTCGGGGTGCTGCTCATCTTCGGCGTGCAGCGCTTGGCTCTGCTTGCGCCCGGCGTGACGGATTTTCTCACGATTCAGAAGTACGTGTCGACGCTCTTGCCCGGCGGCGGCCGCAGTGATATGGCCTTTGTCGAGGGCAGGTTAGACGAGTTTATCGCGCCCGGGATTGCGGTCGAGTCCGCGACGGCGCTGCTCACGTTGTTCGTCTTTGCGGCCGCCTGCCTGGTGCTGGCCGGTCTGTGCGTCCGGCGGCGTGAATACACCACTCCCGTCGCCGTCACCGAATAGGAGGAAAGACCATGAAATCGAAATTCACCACGGCAAGGATATGGACGCTCGCGGCGCTACTCACGCTTAACGCCGCCGCGCAGGCCGTCGCGCAGGAGGCCAAATAAGTCTACGAAGAGACCGTGGATCAGAGCTTCCCGCTCGGCGCGGGCGGCAGTTTCACGCTAACCAATAAAAACGGCCCCATCGAGTTGAACGCCTGGGACAAAAACGAAGTGCGGGTCGTCGCCGTCAAGCAGATGCGGCTGGACGGCGGCGGCTGGTGGCTCGCACGGTTCATCGGCATCAAGCGGACCACGATCGAGTCGGACGCCGATGCGCGCGAGTTGTTCAAGACTTTGTCCGTCGAGTTCACCGGCGACGAGACCTCGCGCACGGTCACCACGCACTACCCCGAGTCGCGGGACGTCAACTGCCAGGTGAGTTATCGCATCTCCGCGCCGAAGGGCGCCAAGGTAAATTTGGAAACGGTCAACGGCAGCGTCCAGGTGGACGGTGTCGAGGGCGGCGCGGAAATCGAGACCACGTCTGGCTCCGTGTCTGTCGCGGATGTGCGCGGGCCGTTGCGCGTCGAGACGACCAACGGCCGGGTGACGCTGGATCGCGTGAGCGGCGAAGTCACGGCCGAGACCACGAACGGTTCGGTGTCCGTGCGCCTCTTGGCCGACGCGAAGCTCGCCGACGTCAGCCTGCACAGCGTGAACGGAAGCGTCAAGCTCTACGTGCCGGCGACGGCGGGTTTTCACTTGGACGCGCGCACGATCAATGGATCAGTGAACTGCGAGCTGCCCCTCGCAAGCGTTTCGGAACAAACGCGCAAGCGTCTTGAGGGCGTCGTTGGCACGCCGGGCGCTCACGTGGAATTGAGCACCACAAACGGCAGCGTGTTGATCGCTATCACCGGATGATCGCAACCTTTTCGAGATGCGCCGATCAGGCGACTCGGCTATCGGGAATCGGGCGGCGGGTTCTCCGGACTTT
>VFKU01000747.1 GCA_009885415.1 Rhodothermota bacterium | reverse complement strand
TGGGCGCGCCGTCTGGTGGCCTCACCGCGCTTCTGATACGATCAGGCAATGTTAGGGGGGGCTTATGCTGCGCTCACATCTATGGATCGCTGTCGCCTGCGCCGGGCTTTTTGTGTGCCTCGGCCGCGCGAACGCCACCGACCTGCCCGACGAAGTCAAGTACCTCGGCACCTTGGCGAAGGACGAGGCGGGCCTGGTCGAGGCCGCGCGGCGCTTCGCCCTCCAGCAGCTCGCCCTCGTGGATTGGGACCAGAAACTGGTCGAAGAATACGGCCAGAGCGGAGAGGCCAGTTTGGCCCAGACCCAGCGGGACACGATGGAGCGCCGGGCCAAGCTCATTCGCACCGTGTGGGAGTGGGTGCTCGAGCAGTATCCGAAAAATGCGCGGGCCAATAATTACTTTGGCGAGTACCTTTTCGACTACGCGGGTGACGAAGCGGCCGGGCTCGAGCACTGGCTGACTGCGGCCCAGTACGACGAAAACCTCGCCGCCGCGCAGAACAATCTCGGCATCTACTACTTTCACACCGGCGAATACGCCCGCGGCTTGCAGCATCTCGAGCGCGCGCTCAAGCTTGAGGCGGACAATCCGGACTACTTGTACAACATGGCGCAGATGTATCTGATTCATTTCGACGAGATCGAAAAGCTGACGAAGGACCCGCGCGACAAGCTATACAAGCACGCCATGGAAATGTCCGCGAAGGCCGCCGAACTCTCGCCGAAGGACTTCGAGATCGTCCAGGACTACGCGGTCAATTTCTTTGCGGCCGAGAATTTCGGCGTCCAGGCGGACTGGAAGGCCGCGGCGGAGGCCTGGCGCAAGGCGCAGCCGCTCGCGCGTACCGAGGATGAACGCTTTTACGCATTGCTCAACGAGGCGCGGGTCTGCCTTAATGGCGGCGACGCAAAAAAAGCGATCGCGCCCCTCGAGGCCGCGCTCGCCATTCACAAAGACAACGTCCCGGCCCAACAACTTCTCAGCAAGGCCCAGCAGGCGCCTTGACCGCGCCGCTGGAGGGGGGGGATCTATGTCCGACGCGAAGGGGGGAAGCGCTGCGCAAGACCTGCCCTGGTGGCGAGTGCGGG
>VFKU01000352.1 GCA_009885415.1 Rhodothermota bacterium | reverse complement strand
GCAGACATTCATCTCGACATGTGTTTCAGCCCGCTGGGCTTGCCCGCCGGCTTCGGCAATCGCCGCCGGCAGAGCCTGCGCGACGTCTTCCGCCGGATCGTGCGCCGTGCGGGCGAGTGGCCGGCCGACGCCCTCCTCATCGCCGGTGATCTCTTCGAGCACGATCGCGTGGGCCGCGACACCATCGCGTTCCTTCTCCAAGAATTCCGCTCGATTCCTCAAGTGCCCATCTTCATTTCGCCGGGCAATCACGATCCTTTCACCTCCGCCTCGCCCTACGCCACCGAGGTCTGGCCCAAGAACGTGACGATCTTCCGCAAGCCGGAGTGGGAGGGGGTCCGCGTCCACGGCGGCGCACTCACCGTCCACGGCTTCGGCTTCGACGGACCCGAGGCCTCGCGCAATCCTTTCGGCGCGCTCAAAATCCCGGACCCCCGCGAAGGCGTCCACATCGCCGTCGCGCACGGTTCCGAGCGCGGCCATCAGCCCCCCGAAAAAAAGGCCTACGCAGCATTCGACGCCAAAGACGCCGCCACCGAGGGTCTCGCCTATCTCGCGCTCGGACACTTCCACGGCGTCACACAGATCGAGGGCGATTTTCCCACCGCCATCTGGTATTCCGGCTCGCCCGAAGGGCATAGCCTGCGCGAGACTGGGATGCACCACTACCTCGAAATCGAAATTGACGGCGGCCGGGTCGAAGTCACCGCCGTGCCCTCCTCGCGCGTCATCTACACCGCGCGCCGAATCCTGTGCGACGACTTCGAGTCCGCCCAGGACGTGATTGACGCCATCCGCGCGATCGCCCGCGAAGAAGAAGCACGGCAGGTCGTGCGCGTCACGCTCGCCGGCGGGCTCGATGCCTCGATCCACGGCGAACTCGGCCTCATCTACGACGCCGCCGCGCTTGAATTCGAACACTTGTACCTCGTGGATCGCACCGCACCGCTCGAAGATTTCGATGCGCTTGCGCGCGACGACACGAGTCTGGGCGCTTTTGTGCGACGGCTAAATGAAGAGCTGGCGGCAAGCGCCGACGAAGCGCCGCGCCAGAAAATTGCGCGTGCGAGGGAAATCGGCGTCGCCGCGTTTCGCCGGCGCGAAATGGAGATCCGCGGCCTCGAGCGCGGCTGAGCGGGAACGGGCAAGCGTGCGATTCACCAAATTTTCGATCGACGGATTCGGACGGTTCAACAACACCGACCTCGACATCTCGCCGCGCCTGCACATCATCGCGGGGCCCAACGAGCGCGGAAAATCCACGCTGCGCCATTTCATCTCCGACATGCTCTACGGCCAAAAGAAAAGTTCGACGCGCCGGCTCTATGAAGACAGCAACGAGTTGCGCGCGCCCTGGGAAGGTCACGGAAACTACGGCGGGCGGCTCGTGTATCGGCTCGATTCCGGGCAGGAGATTGAAGTCGAGCGCAGCTTCGAGCCGGACAAGGAATTCGTAAGGCTTTTCGACCGCACCAACGCGCAGGACATCACCGATGCCTTCGAAGTCCTGAAAAACCGTGAGTCCACCTTCGCCGAAAAACACCTCAACATGGCCAAGTCCGTGTTCCTCGGCATCGCGACCATCTCGCACGTCTCGCTGAACGATCTCGGCGATCGCCAGGCCCTCATGCACATCCGCGAAAAACTGCTCTCGCTCACGGACTCCGCCGAAGAAGACCAGTCCGCGGAAAAAGCCTTGAAATGGCTGCGCGAACGCATGGCCGTCATCGGCGACGCCCAGGCGCGCACGCGCCCCCTGCCCACCATGCGTCAGCGCCTCACCGATCTCCAGGCCGAACACCAGGAGGTCTATGAACTCGCCCGCGAAGTCGCCTCCTACGAAAAACAGCGTGCCGTCGTCCTCGACGATATCGGCGCGCTTCTCAATCGCCGCGACGACCTCGAAGGCAAACTCGCCTCGCGCAGCCGCGCCGAACGCGTCGAGATGGTGCGCCGCGCCGGCGCCCTGAAAGAACGCGTTCAACAGCTCGAGCGCGAGTGCTTCGAGCTCAGCGCCGCGCGCGAATTTCCGCTGGGCCGCCTCGCCGACGTGCAGCGCCTGGCGACCCTACTTGAAGGCGCCGAGGCCAAACTGCAAGAAACCGCGGCGCGCGTCGAAGCGTTAGTGCGTGACCGCGACGAGGCCGAGGCCCGCCTGCGCGCTCAAGGTCTCGTGCTCATGGCCGAAGCCGATCCCGAATTCGAGACGAAGCTGGCCGAAATCGACAAGACCATCGGCGTGATGATCAGCCGAATCGAGCATTTGGATCAGATGACCTCACGCGCCGCGGCGATCCTTGAAGAATCCGAGGCCGCGCTCCTGCGCCTCCCGGATTTCAGCCGCATTCCCACCGACCCCGTCCAATATTTCACCACGCTCAGCGGCGCCTTCGAGCAGTCGCGCCGCACGCTCGAAGACGAACAGCGCCGCCTCGAAGGTCTGTCCGCCCGCGCCGCCGAGCAGGAAGCTGCCCTTGAATCCCTGCGCAAATGCTTCGCGGGCCGGCCCGGCCTCGCCGAGGAAATCCGCGCGCACGAAGCCCTGCAACGCGATCTCTCCGCGCTCCATCTCGAACGCGAACGCCGCCGCGCGTTGGAGACGCAGCACGCCGAGGACCTCGCGGCAAAGTTCCCCGGGCTCGCGATCATGGCCGTGCTCGGCCTCGTGGCCGCCGCCGTGCTTGGCCTCATCGCCGTACTGACCGGAAACACGGGCATCTACTTTCCCGTCGCGATACTCACTGTTATGGCCGCATTCTTCTCCTACTCGTCGATCGCCAACCGCAGGCAAACCCAACAGGCGCGCGGACAACTCGCCGAGATCGAAGCGGAAGACGTCGCGCGCGAGGTCGGCCGCGGCGCCTTCGAAGAGTTAATGGCCGCCGCGGACTGCGCGACGCTCCGCGAATTCGAGGCCAGCTTCGAGCGCTACAAGGAAAACGAACAGACCCTCGCGCAGACACGCGAACGCATCGCCGAAGAAACCAAAGCCGTCGCCCAGGCACAGGCGCGCAAGGAGGCCGCAGGGAGTACCCTGCGCGCCGCTCTCGAAGCCGCCCGTGAAACGCTCGCCGGCGATGCGGACGCCGAAGCCGCCCTCGGGCGCGTGCTCAGCCGATACCAGGAATACCGCGAATCGAAACGCCGCCTCGGCGATGCCCGCGAAACGCGCGAACGCTCGCAGCGCGAACTCGATACGCTCCGGCAAAAACTCGCCGCGCTCCGCCAGCAGGACGTCGACCTCTCACTCCAGGTCCGTCAATTCATGCGCGACAACCACTTCGCCGACGAAAGCCAATTCGACAGCGCCCTAAAAGCGCTGCGCAACTACCGCATCCGCAGCGCCCAAATGCGCCAAAAACAGGGCGAACTCGAGGTCTCGCAAGGCCAAGTCACCGTCCTTCGCCGCGAACACGACGCCGCGCTCAGCGAGCGCGACCGTTTGCGCGACGAAGTGAGCAAAGAGATCGCACCGACCGGCGCGGAATCGCTCGCGAGCTACTTCGCCAAGGCCGAACAGGCGCGGCGCTATCAAGACTTGTGGCGCGAGCGCTCGGCGCTCGCCGATCAACTCAGCGCGATCCTCGGCGAACACGATCTCGCGCAACTGCGCGAGGATCTCGGCCGCGAAGGCGCCGTGCCGGAAGATGCCGCACCCGAGGCGCCGGTGGAAGGGCTGAAGCCGGAACTCGCCCGCGTCCTTGAAGAGCTCGACGCCAAGCACAAAGAAGACCACGAGCTGCGATTGATGATCGCTGAAAAGAGTGGGGGACACCGCTCGCTGAACGAAGTCGACGAGGAACGCGCCGCGACTGAGCAGCGCGTGGCCGAGCTCGAGCTCGAGCTGAAGTCGGCCGGCTACGCGATGGCCCTGATCGAAGAAGTGACCCGCGAACGCCACACACTCATCGCGCCGAAGCTTGCGGAACTTGCCAGCGGCTTCCTGCGCAAAATCACCGCGGGGGTCTACAGCGAACTGCTCGTCGACCGCGATATGCAAATTAGCGTGCGCATCCCGCAAACCAAATCCATGAACGCCGACCCGCAACGCCTTCTCAGCAAAGGCACCGTCGACCAAATCTACTTCGCGCTCCGCCTCGCCATGGTCCAGTGCATCAGCGAAAACTCCGAGAGCATCCCCATGGTGCTCGACGACCCCTTCGCCAACTACGACGACGGACGCCTGCTCAACGCCATGCAACTCCTCGCCGAAGTCGGCGAGCGCCACCAAGTGCTACTCTTCACCTGCCGCGAAGACGTAGTCCGCGCTGCGGAGTCGGTCCGAGCGCCTATAACTCGTCTATAATCCGTTGTATAACGGCAAGTTACGAATTGTTAAAACCTTTACGCTTGTTCGAGGATTCATTGCTAGACGCCGTGCGCGTCGCGGCGGGCAGGAGGCACGAAATTCATGGAAGCCCTCGTCATCCTCTTGGGAATCGGGTTTCTCGTCGTCGGTGCGGTCGTCGTGATTCGCGTGCTGACGATGCCGGGCGAGGTGCGCGCGCTGCGCGAAGCGCAGGTCTCACTCCAGCGAGAGTTGCGCACACAAAGCACGCGAGTCGACGGGCTGCGCTCGCGACTCGACCGCATCGAGGGCGGCGGGGCGCGCGAGACACCTCCCGTCGCCGTACTCCCGCCCGAGACTCCACACGAGGACGAGCTCGCGCCGTACGAGCCGGAACTCGAAATCGATGCATCAGTCGCGCGGTTCCTTGCGCGTTCAGGCACGACCGCGGTCGACACGCCGGCGCCGTCCCAAACGCCGCCGCCGCTGCCGATCAACGAACCTGTATTGTCCGCCCGGTCGACAAGTCTCGCTCCGGTCGAAACCGGCTTTGAGCGCTGGCTGAAATCGCTCGGTCCCAAGGACAAGAACATGACCTGGGAAATGGCGCTGGGCACCTACTGGCTGCCGCGCCTGGGTGCACTGGCGATCACAACCGCGATCGTCTTCCTGCTAACGCTTGCGTTTCAGAAGTGGGGCGCTTCGTTCCGCGTCGCGACGGGATACACCATCGCCGCACTTTTCCTCGGACTCGGCTGGCGCTTCGATAGAAAATATCCCGCCTACGCGCGCGTACTCTTCGGCGCCGGATTCGCGCTCAGCTACTTCGTCACCTTCGCCACCTACTTCGTCCCCTTTGCCAAAGTCCTCGACGCGCCCTACCTCTCCCTCGCCGGCCTCGCGGCAATCGTCATCGTCTGGGCGGGCCTCGCGCAACGCCGCCGCTCGCCCGTCATCGCCGGCGTGGCCGTCGCCATGGGCCATTTCACGATCGCCCTCGCCACCTATTCCATCGCCCGCCCCGGCCCCTACAGCGTCGCCGGCATCGTCTTTCTCAGCATCGGCGGCGCTTTTTTCCTCGCGCGAAACGGCTGGTACGCCGTCGCTGCGCTCGGCCTCGTAGCGAGCTACGTGAACCACTTCTACCTCATGACCCAAGTCGAGAGTACCCACACGCGCCTCGAATTCGCCACCGGCATGGCCATCCTCAGCACCTACTTCCTCGTCTACGCCCTCGCCGAGTTCGCCGCCCCCGAATCGATCCGGCGTGGGCGCATTCCCCTCTGGTTTCGAAACGCCTTCGTCGCCGTGAACTCGTTCAGCCTGCTCCTGCTCGGCACTGCGCAGTTCAGCGGCTACGACTTCGCCCGCGACGAGCGCGAAATTTTCTACTACCTCCTCGCCGCCGTGCTCCTCGCCATTTCGATCGCCTACCTCCGCCTGCGAAACGCCGACCCGCTGCATAACGCGTACTTCGCAAAAGGCATCACCGCTCTCACCATCGGCCTCGCCACGCAATTCGACGCGCACACGCTCACCGCGAGCCTCGCCGTCGAGAGCGCCGTCCTGCTCTACGCCGCCCGCCGCAATGGCCTGCTCGTCACGCGCATCGTCGCGCTCATTGCCGGCGCGCTCGCGTTTCTGCACGGCGGATGGACTATCGTATGGGCCCACCCGCTGGCCTACGGCGCGGAAGGCTACTGGCCGCGCGTGGGCGAAGCGGGTACGGTCGTCCTCGCCTTCCTCGCGGCGGCCTTGGTCTACCTGCGGACGGAGTGGGCGAGCCCCAGCCCCGCGCGCTCGCGCTTCAGCGCCGAGACCAACCTCACGCTGTGGAAATTGGATCTTGTGGCGGCGCCTCCGGCCGGGCTCGAATCCGCGACCAAACCCTTCGGTGGGATGCTCCTTCCGGGGGTATTTAGCCTGTGCGCGGCGCTCTTGGCCGCGGGCTATGCCCACCATCTCGCCGCGCCCGAGGACCTCGCGCTGGTCCTCGTCGCCGGCGGCCTCCTGCTGACGCTCGCCGCGATGGCCCTGCGCGCCACGCCCTATGGGCTTGCCTCCTTCGTTCTCGCGGCCTTCGGATCGTGTGTCGCTGGCTTCCAGTTTCGTGGACTCTCCCTTCCGGACCTCGTCGATGGCGCCGCGACCTTGAACTCGCCCTTAAGTCGCGTGGTCCCGATTCTGATCGGCTTCGCCGCGATCGCGCTCGCGTCCGAGAAGCGTTACCTCGGCGCGTTCAAAGGCCTCGCGTTGCACCAAGGGCGCGAGGTCGCCTTCGTGCTGTACGGAGTATTCGCGTTTCTCCTCGGTCTCCATCTCGATCACTCTATGGCCACGCCCGCGT
Organism: Rhodothermota bacterium; assembly: GCA_009885415.1. Lineage (GTDB taxonomy): Bacteria > Hydrogenedentota > Hydrogenedentia > Hydrogenedentales > VFKU01. Next base: position 1,889 of record VFKU01000352.1, on the reverse strand, counting down.
GGACAGTCGCCGCCTTGTTGATCGCGGCGGTAGCCCTAGCGGCAGCGGCGATACCGCTCAACCGGCAAGCCCTCGCCTGGTGCGCGACGGCCATGCTGGCCTGGGCCGTGCTTCGATGGAACGCCGAGTGGTCCGAGAGCGCGCCGCGCGAATTCCTCGCGACGGCCTGGATCGGCATTGCCGCGGCGGTCGCCGCAGAGCGTCACTTCGCCCGCCTAGGCGTGAAACTGGCCGGGCCGATCTGCATGGGTCTGGCGGCGTCGCTCTTCGTGCCCTACGTATACCGCGAATCGCCGCCTGAATGGGTCGCGCTATGGTGGACGGTTGGCGGCGTCGCCTTCGCGCTACACAGCGGGTTTTTCCGAGGACGGACCGCTGCCGCGCTGGCTGTCGGGACAATCGCGGCGGCGTCGCTCTATCAGGCAATCTACACCCAGAATCACCACCCCGGCACCTGGGCCATCGTGGCCGGTTTCGCGGCCCCGGCGCTGTGCTGGATCGCGATAGAGCGCGTGACGAAACGCTTCGCCGCCCGCGCGGGTCTCGACGCGCAGCGGCCCGCGCTGCAAGCGCTCGCCGCGAGCCTGGCCACCGGGCTGCTCGTGCTGATGCTCTACCGCCTGCCGCAATTGGCGGAGTATTACCTCACCATTTCGTGGTCGGTATTGGGCATGGCACTCTTTGGCCTCGCGATCGGCCTTGGCGAAAAACTCTATCGATACTGCGGCCTCGCCGTCCTCGCGCTCGCCAGCCTGCGCGTCGTCGCCGTAGACACCCGCGAACTCGAAACCGTCGAAAAAGTCCTCGCCTACGGCGTGCTCGGAGTCATTCTGCTCGCGCTCGGCTACGGCTACGTGCGGGTCTTCGCGCGAAATGCCCGCAGCGGCCCCCCGTCGGAAAACTAGATTCGGGCGCGCCCCGCGTCAGGCCTGCAGCGGGATCGTCTCGCCGATGCGCGGGTTGAATTTCTTCCGGCCCTTGCCCGCGTTCGCCATCATCCATTCCAGTGCCGGCGGGTCGCCGTGGACGAAAACCAGGTTCTTGGACTTCACCTGGTCAATCACCTTGCACAAGTCTTCGCGGTGGGCATGCGCGCTGAAGGAAAACCACTCCCGGTCCTCGCATACGATCGGCACCGTCGGCCCGTCCAGACGGAACGCGAAGCGGTCGCCTGTTTTCGCTGTGCGCACCTTGTAGCCCAGCGTGTCCGGGTCGCAATAGCCAACGAAAAAGATACCATGCTTCGCGTGGCCCACCAGCCGCTCCGCGATCATCGCCGACGGCGTATTCTCCACCATCATCCCCGAAGTCGCCACGATAATGCAGGGCTCGTTGGTTAGTGTGCGCACCACCTTCGGGTCCCACACGTCGCCGACCGATTCAAACTCGCTCAGGTCCGTCATGATCACGTTGCGCTTGAGTTCGTCGTGAAAGCGGACATACACCTCATAAATCGCGCGGCCCAGACCCGAGGCATACACCGGCACCTGCGGAATCTTCCCGCGATGCTGCAAGCGCGTGATCATGTTCAGCACTTCCTGCGTCCGCCCCAGCGCGAAACTCGGCACCAGCACCACGCCGTCCCGCTTGATCACGCGCGTGATCGCCTCCGCAAAACGATCCACCTCAGACTTGTACTCGATCTCGTGCGCCGTCGCGTTCGCGCCATACGTCGATTCAATAATCAACGTGTCCACGTCGCAGGCCTCCGGCGGCAGCTTGATCCCCGGCATGAGTTCCTGATCGATCACACACACGTCGCCGCTGAAAAGCAGGCTGTGCTTCGCCGACGAAATCCGCACGCACGCCGCGCCGAGTACGTGCCCCGCCGGACTCAGACACACCGTCACGTCGTTGCCCGGCCGAATCGAAAATTCCCGCCCAAAGGG
>VFKU01000687.1 GCA_009885415.1 Rhodothermota bacterium | reverse complement strand
GGTCCCGCCGCCGCGCAGGGGCCCGCTCTAAAAATTTTCACCGCGAATGTCCACGCCGACAAAACGGATTACGACGCCCTCCTCGCGCAGATTCACCGCGAGCAGCCCGACCTCGTATTCATCCAGGAACTTTCCCCGGGTTGGGCCGCCGCGCTCGAGGCCCTGCGCGACACGCACCCATACCGCGCCGTCGCCACCCGCACCGACTATTTCGGCATGGCCCTCTACAGCCGCTTTCCGCTCGAGAATATCGACACCGGCGATCCGGTGAACGAAAATGTGCCGATCATCCGCGCCGACGCCGTCGTCGGGGATGTGCGTGTGCACCTCGTGAACGTACACCTCTCGCCGCCCGAAGGCGGCTGGCTCACCGAACTGCGCTACAAACAATTCCCCTGGCTCACGGACTACGCCGCCGCCCGCTCCGGCCCCATTTTGATCGCAGGCGACTTCAACTGCACCGTATGGTCGCCCCTCTACCGCGATCTCACGCGCCGCGGCCGCCTCGTGAACTCTCGGCAGGGCCACGGGTTGCTGCCGTCCTGGTATCCGCTCCTCGGCCAGTGGTTCCTGATTCCCATCGATCAGATCATGGCCGGCGGCGGCATCCAATTCACCGGCATGCACCTCGGCGAGCCCACCCGCTCCGATCATTGCCCCATGATTGCGGAGTTTCGTCTGCCGAAATGATGCGGCCCGCTCACGCGTGCGGATGCGCGTGCTTGTAAATTTCTTTCAGCCGGTCGATGCCCACGTGCGTGTAAATTTGCGTGCTCGTAAGACTCGCATGGCCGAGGAGTTCCTGGATCACGCGCAGGTCCGCGCCGGCATTGAGCAGGTGCGTGGCGAAAGTGTGCCGCAGCGTATGCGGAGAGACCCCGCGCCGGTCGGGCAGTGCCTGCATCACGTATTTGTCCACGATGCGCTGCACGCTCCGCGTCGTCAGCGGACCGCCGCGCGCATTCACAAAAACGCGATCGTGCGTGGGATGCCCCAGCTCGCCGCGCGCCCGGATATACGCGTGCAGCGCGTCCGTCGCCGGATCGCCGAGATAGGCCAGCCGCTCCTTCTTGCGCTTGCCGAGCACCGCGAGCGTGCCGCCCGGCAGGTCCACATTGCGCAGGCGCAGCCCCGCCAGCTCGCTCGCGCGCACCCCGGTCGAATACAACACTTCGAGGATCGCCCGGTCGCGCAGGCCCGCCGCCTCGCTCAGATCGGGCGCCTCCAACAGTGCCGACACCTCCGGAATCGACAACACCTCCGGCAACTCGCGCGACAGCTTGGGCGATTTCAATTCCCGCGCCGGATTTCGCTCCACCGCCCCCGTGCGCGTGTACCATCGGTACGCCGCCCGAAGCGAGGCCAGTTTTCGCGCCGCCGTCCGTGCCGTGCCGCCCGCCGTCTGCACATGCCCCAGAAAAGCACGCACATCGTCCCGCGTCGCTCGCTTCAGCGTTACCGGCCCCGCAGGCCCAGCGTCGGGCGTGGAATCCTCATCAAAAGCCTTCGGTCCCAGATGCACATAGCGACAGAATTGTGCGACGTCTTTCAGATAGGCCCGGACGGTGTGATCCGAGTAGCCCCGCTCCACCGCGAGGTGATCGGCGAATTGCTGCAAGTCGGCCTCGCCCACGCTCGTCCCCCGAGCAACACGTAGGGTGGGCTTCAGCCCACCACTTCAGCCCCCACCTCAACGACGCTAATGCGCGTGCTCGGACTTCCCGTCGAGCACCGCGTAGATCGTCTGCTGCGTTTCCACGTCCCGCGTGGGGCACACGATCCACGAAAGCAGATACTCAAGATCCGCCAGCCCCACCGGACCCTCGATCTGGTCCATGCGTTCCAACAGCGCTTCCCGCTCGCCCGGCTCGATGAGTTCATACATTTCCAGCCGCACCAACGCCGCCTGGGCCTCCGGTGAGAGGCGCAGCGATTCGGATTCGGATAAGTGCCGCAGCCGCGCAGGACGCGCCGCGCCCGGCATACCCGAGCCCGGCCGCCGCTCGACCATTTTCATGGCGGCGTCGATATCGCGCTGGGCGTAGCCCTGCCGCAGCAGCCAAGTGCGGATTCCGCTCTCGCTCGAGGCACCCGGCTGTTTGGCCAGCCGCTCGAGGATCACGTTCACCAACTGTGAAAGACTCTGCTTCATCCACTTCTCCGCG
>VFKU01000579.1 GCA_009885415.1 Rhodothermota bacterium | reverse complement strand
GGCGGGGGCGGAGGAGCCGCGCCGACATGGGTGTACCCCAAATCCTTGAGCGCGCCGATCTCGAAGGCCGCGTATTCCCGCACCTGCACGCCATTGGAAACGTAACCCGGCATTACCGCCTGCCCGGCGAGGTTGTCGCCCCAGTGGCTCAGGCTCGTGCCGGACGCAAAGGGGTTATTTGAGTTAATCGTCGGATTCGATCCGTAGGCGGCGACGGCGTTCGGGCCGGTAAATACCAGCCGGGTGCTCACGAGGTTCGCGGTCGAAGCGGTACAGTATCCGCCCGCCTGCCAGAGCGCCGTGGCCGACCCCGTGCCGACAGGATTGGCGTCGTCGATGCGGGTGTATTGCGCGAGCACGCCGTAGCGCCCGGGACTTTTCGTGCCGGAATACGCGCTCGTGCCGTTCGCCATCGATCCGTTCAGGAAGCCGAGGCCGTGGGTGATTTCGTGCAACAGCACGGTGAAGAGATCGATTTCCGAATTCGACGGAGCGCTCAGGTCGCTGTTCCATGTGTACCCGAAGTTCACCGTCGCGTCGACATCCACGATCGAGCCACTCGGATCCGCGCCGGTCACGATGTGCTGGTAGGCGATCCCGTTCGAGAATCCATTTCCTGACGCCATGAAGGTGGTCGCGGAGGCCAGGAAGCCGCTGCCGCTCATCTGCGAGGTACCGAATCGAATATCGATGGTCGCGCCGGTGGTCTCATTCAACACCGTGTCCACATAGCTCAGAACCGCGACCGCCGTCGCCTGGCGCGTCGCACCCAACGATGGATGGTCAAACCCGATGCTGTTGTTGAGGGTCACGTCGTTGTAGGTGACGTTCCACGTTATCGATCCGCCCCGGCTGCGGTCAGACACGCGCGCGTGCACCACCGAGGGCGTCCCGAAACGTCCGGGATTGTTCGTGTCGACGATTTCCGTGGCGCCGGTGTGCGGCGCATAGGCGATCAGGGTCTCGGCGGAGGCTGGCAGGGCCAAGGCCGAAATAAATCCAACGGCCGCCCACAGGCGGAGCCCCTTTCCCTGAATGTTCATGTTCCTCCCCCGAAACGCCTCAAAGGCCTTCGCTCGACCGCCCCAGATGTCCCCTACCTGCGGACAGTCCTATCTAATTGTGCCCCAAAATCGCAATTTTGGAAAGGCCAATTTCGTGCTTTTCTGCTTGGGAAAACGTGTTCTACGGGGCCGGACTTGATCCCGCGCCTGCCGAGGCGGAATATTCACCGGAGTGGATTCCTTTCGGACATGACGACCCAGACCATCACCCGCGCGGAACTCGCGAAGGCCATCGACCACACCCAGGTCAAGGCCTATGCCACCCAGGTGGACATCGCCGAGCTCTGTGACGAGGCCGCGCGCTCCGGTTTGTATGCCGTCACCGTCAACCCCGCGTGGGTCGCGTCCTGCGCCAAGCGGCTCGCGGGCACCGGCGTGCTTGTCAACGCCACCATCGGCTTTCCGCTCGGCGCGAACACCGCCCTCATCAAGGTCGCGGAAACCGAAGAGGCCGTCCGCAACGGCGCCGGAGAAATCGACATGGTGATCAACGTCGGCGCGCTAAAGTCCGGCGCGCATGACTACGTCGCTCGGGAAATCCGCGCGATCGTCCAGGCCGCGGGTGCGGCCCCGGTGAAGGTCATCCTCGAGACGGCCTATCTTTCGCAAGACGAGAAGCTCATCGTCTGCCGCCTCGCGGAGGAAAACGGCGCCGCTTTCGTCAAGACCTCCACCGGCTTCGCGCCCAGCGGCGCCACCGTGGCCGATGTCCGCCTCATGCGCGAGGCGGTCGGCGATCGCCTCGGCGTGAAGGCGGCCGGCGGCATCCGCTCGCTGCGCGATGCGCGGGCCATGATCGAGGCGGGGGCCTCGCGCCTCGGCACGAGCGCTGCCGTCGAAATCCTGGCCGATTGCCCCGAATGAAACCGGAGTTTTCCCGAAGCATGAATATACAGAGACTCATCGTGCAGGCGATCTCGAAGCTGCCGCGTGGAATGTTGCGGCGCATGACCGGAAAGCCGATTGAAGCCCGCGGCACGGTGCTCGATCCGATGATGCAATTCCTGTGGATCGCCGGAAAGAAGCAGCCGGAAGCATTTCAGATGGACCTGGCAACCGCGCGCGCGGCGACGGATGCGGCGGCGCTGATGGTACAAGCGAAGGTGCCGGCCTCGGTGAGCGTGCGCGAGGACGCGATCCCCGGGCCGGCGGGCGTGATCCCTGTGAGCATCTATACGCCGGCGGCGCGCGGTGAGGCGCTCCCCATTACGCTCTATTTTCATTTCGGCGGGTGTGTGATCGGCAGCCGGATCGTGAGCGATGGATTTTGCGGGTTGATTGCCGAACGGGCGCGGACGATTGTG
>VFKU01000211.1 GCA_009885415.1 Rhodothermota bacterium | reverse complement strand
GGAGCCCCAGGTGAGTCCTGCGCCGAAGGAAGCGAGGAGGACGTGATTGTCGGGCTTGATGCGGCCGGCCATGTTGGCTTCGTGTAGGGCGATGGGGATGCTGGCGGCGGTGGTGTTGCCTGTCTTGTATATGTTGATGACGACTTTCTCGCGGGCGATGCCCATGCGCTCGCCGGCGGCCTCGATGATGCGGGCGTTGGCCTGGTGCGGTACGAAAAGGTCGATGTCGTCGTAGGTGAGGCCGGTCGCGTCGAGGGCCTGCTGGCTGACTTCCGCGAATTTTACTACAGCGCGCTTAAAGAGTTCTGAACCTTTCATGTAAATGGTGTAGGCGTCCTCGTCCATGTTCTCGACGGTCAGCGGCGCGCGCGAGCCGCCGCGCGGGCAATAAAGGATTTCGTGATTCGCGCCGTCGGATCCCAGGTGCGTCGTCAGCACGCCGCGATCGCCTGTGTCGGCCTGGAGGACCACCGCGCCCGCGCCGTCGCCGAAGAGGACCGCCGTGTCGCGGTTTTTCCAGGTCATGCGGCTAGTCTGAATTTCCGCGCCGACGACGAGCACCTTCTGACACATGCCCATCTCGATCAATCCGCGGCCTACGGTGAGGCCGGTGATAAAGCCGCTGCACGCGGCGTTCACGTCGAAGGAGCCGGCGTTCTTGGCACCGAGCAGTCCTTGCAAGAGGTTGCCCGAGGCGGGGAAAAACATGTCGGGCGTAACGGTGCAGCAGACGACCATATCGAGTTCTTCGGGTTTGACGCCGGCGTTGTCGAGCGCCATGCGGCTGGCCTCGAGTGCGAGGTGCGAGGTGCCTTGGCCGGGCGCGGCCTGGTGGCGTTGCTCGATCCCGGTCCGCTGCCGGATCCACTCATCTTTTGTGTCGCAAATTTTTTCAAGGTCGGCGTTGGTGAGGATGTGTTCGGGCAGGTAGCTGCCGGTGCCGATGATTCGTGCGCGTTTCATGGTGTGAGGTTTCCTTGGCCGGACGAGGGAGTTGCCGTGTGTGCGACGCAGATGCCCCACTCCCCCACCCCACGCACAGGCTAACACATTCCGAATGCACGTGGAAACCGCCCCCTTTTGACAGGGCGGAGCCCCACTTCTTACACTAGTGGCCGGGCAGCGGATGGAAACTGCGGTAGGCATGGCTCCGCGGAGAAGTGGATGAAGCAGAGTCTTTCACAGTTGGTAAACGTAATCCTCGAGCGGCTGGCCAAACAGCCGGGCGCTTCGAGTGAGAGCGGGATCCGTACCTGGCTGTTGCGGCAGGGCTACGCCCAGCGCGATATCGACGCCGCCATGAAAATGGTCGGGCGGCGGCCGGGCTCGGGTATGCCGGGCGCGGCGCGTCCTGCGCGGCTGCGGCACTTAT
>VFKU01000048.1 GCA_009885415.1 Rhodothermota bacterium | reverse complement strand
GCAAGCGCGGCGAGGCACGCGTCTATGGCGAGGTCCATGAAGAAGCGCGGCTCGGACGGCAGACTTTCATCGTTTGCCCGCGCGTGGACTCTTCGGAGAAAAGTGCGGCGAAGGGCGTGTTGAAGCGATTTGAAGCACTGGCGTCCGGTCCGCTGGACGGACTCCGTTGCGGCCTCGTCCATGGGCGCATGGACGCGGAAGCGAAGAATGCTGTGCTCGAAGAATTTCGCGCGGGGCGGCTCGATGTGCTCGTCGGCACGACGGTCGTCGAAGTCGGCGTGGACGCGCCCGGCGCGACGATCATGATTGTCGAAGAGGCGAGCGGCTTCGGCTTGACGCAACTGCACCAGCTCCGCGGGCGCGTCGGACGCGGGAAAGATCCCGGGCGCTGCTATCTGATAGAGACTGCAAAGTCCACGCCCGAGGGCCGCGCGCGCCTCGAGGCCTTGTGCCGCACGCACGACGGATTCCGCATCGCCGAGGAAGACTTTGCGCTGCGCGGGCCGGGCGAGGTCTTTGGCGAGCAGCAGGCGGGCCCCGGCGATTTGCGCGCGGTCGATCTCCTGCGCGATGCGGAGCGGCTCGTGATCGCGCGGCGCGACGCCGAAGCGCTCATCGCCGACGATCCGGAACTCCGCGCGCCCGGACACGCAGCGCTCGCGCGGGCCGTCGCCGCAGCGACGCGGTCGATGGGCTACTGATTCGCTGAGCGCCTGCGCGCGCGGCGAAGCCGCCACGCGCTGAGCGCCGCCACCAGCGCGACGGCCATGGAGAACAGAAGCCACTGCGCCGCTGCGGGCAGATTGGGAAAATCGAAAGGATCGTTCGGATCGGTGCCGAGCGAGACTTCGGTGCCGTCTTGCACTCCGTCGTCGTCCGTATCGGGATCGGTCGGGTCGCAGCCTGCGTCTGTCGGGGAGACGAAGATGCCAGTGTTGGTCTCGTAGATGTCTGCGAGCAAGTCGCCGTCGAGATCGACCATGGACGAGGCCGGATCCGTGATGTGCGAGACGGTGCCGGAGAACTCGATGATGTAAAGTTCGCCGTTTCCGTCTTCGCCGAAGCCGGGGATGTTTGCCCCGCCCGGATTGAGCGCCGCGGTGTGCTCTTGCAGGTCGGTGATGGCGGGGCCTGTGCGCACAAAGGACCAGACTTGCCCCGTCACGAAATCGGCGAAGAAATAGCGGCCATAGAACGACCCATATTGCGTCCCGCGATACACATTGCCGCCGCTCACGCTCGCGCCCGAACCATTATGATCGTAGTCGTGAATCGGGTTGATCATCCCTGGAAGCGTGGGCGACACCGGTGAGCACGGCGCGGCGATCGTGCCTTCGCGGGCGTTCCAGCCGAAGTTTCGTCCGCCAGGACTGTTGGCGGGCTCGAAACTGATCTCCTCGCGGGTGTCCTGGCCCACGTCGCCGATGTAAAGGTCGGCGGTGAGGCGATCGAAGCTGAAGCGAAAAGGATTGCGCAGGCCAAGATTCCAGATGAGATCATCGCCCGCAATTCCGACGAAGGGATTGGACGGCGGCGCGAAGGGGTTTTGCAAATCGCCGCTCGGGCCGGAGTCGACGTTGATGCGCAGCATCTTGCCTAGTTTCGATGTTAGATTTTGTCCGTAGAGGAAAGGATCGCAGCCGGACCCGCCGTCGCCGAGGCCGATATAGAGGTAGTGGTTCGCGTCACCGGGGCGGAACGCGACCATGCCGCCGTTGTGGTTGGTGAAGGGTTGATCCAACTCGAAAAAAATCGACTCGCTGGCCGGGTCGGCGATGTCGGGGTTTCCGGTGACGGTGAACCTCGATACACGGGTCGTAAAACCCGTCACGGGCAGGTTTGTCGTGTAATACACGAACATAAAACCGTTCGTCGCGTATTCGGGATGAAATGCGAGCGAGAGGAGTCCTCCCTCGCCGGTGGTGACGACGTTGGTGTTTGGCGAGGAGTTCACGTTGAGAAAGGGCGTGGCGAGGATTGTGTTCGTGTTAAGGTCGATGATCCGAATCAAACCGCCGCGCTGGACGACGAAGAGGCGATCCGTGTCGCCCGGCGGGGCGGTCACGTGGACCGGGGAGGAAAACCCGGTGGCGACGACTTCACGGGTGAGGGCGGCACGGGCTGGCGGCGCGATGGAGAGGGCGCACGCGACGATCAACGCCACCGCGATGGCACGACCCGTGAGCTGTGTAGAATTATTCATGGCGAGTTCCTCTCACTGCGCGCGGGGGACGTGTCGTCGATCCGGTAGCCCGTAGCCCCGTAAGCGACCAGTATACTCTGAGATGCCTTTCACGGATGATTCAATTCGCGTTAGGAGCCGAGCCGGACTTCTTCCCGGCGCCGCTCGCTGCCGCCGCTTCGCGAGAATTCCAGGGCGAGCGAGTCGAGGGTCAAGCCTTGTTCTCGCAGACGTTTAAGGTCAAGGTAAATGGATTCGGTCACGCCGGGAAGCACCTCGACTGGCGCGCCTTCTTCGAGGTAGGCACCGCGGAATTTCCACACTCCCGCCGCGCCCTCCAGCGCGCGCATCTCACCGCCGCCCGCCTCGCGCACAAAGAGCAGCACGCCGTAGCTGCGATTGGGCGCGGGCGCTCCCGCGGGGGCCTGGGGGCGACCGTTCGGCCAGGGCGCGTAGAAGGCCACGGGACGATTGCCGGAATTTTTGCATTGCACCCGGACAAAGCCGGTCTGTAGCTCGCGCTCGGACACGCTGAACTCCGCGCGCACTGTACTGCGGATCACGGCCAAGCCGAAGACGGCGCCCAACACGAGCGCGAGCATGATGACGCCCGCGACGAAGTTTTTCTCCTGCGGCGACAACGTACGCCGCGGCATCGCTGAGAGTTCCACGAGTTCGAGACGCTTCGGAAACTCCTCGAGCGGCACTTCGATCGCGCCGCCGAGAGTGGCAGTGGATTCGGCGGAGACAATCGCCCGGAGTTCATCGACGCGTGCGGTCCCGGCCGCGATCTGCTCGGTCAGACTGCGGTTCTGCTCGTTGACTTTGCGCGCGTCCACGCCGCCGGACGAGAGGGACTCGATCAACTTGCGCTGGGCGCGCTGGTGCTGCCGAAGTTCGGTCTCGGCGGGCCCGAGTTCGCTCTCGGCGGCGCGGCGCAGGGCCTCGCAGAGCTTCTGCGCGTCGCGCTCGTGGGCGACGTATTTGGCGTGGACCAAGTCGTAGTTAGTGCGGTCGAGTTTGCCGGCAGTGCGCAGCTTTTCCCACTCGCGGAGCTCGGCCTGGGCCCGTTCGAGATAGGACAGGGCGAGGCGAAAGGTCTCGTGCTGGCCGCTCGTGGTCACTGCCGGCCTCCTCGCGCGGCGCCGCGCGTTAGGTCTGCGCCATTATCGCTTAAGCGCGCGCCGGTGCTCCAGCGAGGCCTTCACGAAATCGCGGAAAAGCGGCTGCGGACTGAGCGGGGTGCTCTTAAACTCGGGGTGAAATTGCGAGGCGCAGAACCACGGGTGGTCGCGCAGCTCGGTAATCTCCACCAACTCGTTCTCGCCGAGCTTGTAGGTGCCGCTGACGATCATTCCCGCCGCTTCCAGGCGTTCACGGTAGGCATTATTGAATTCGTAGCGGTGCCGATGGCGCTCTTCGATGAGCGGCTTGCCGTAGGCCGCGAAGGCCTTGGTGCCCTCGCGCAATTCGCAAGGATAAGCACCCAGCCGCATGGTGCCGCCCATGTCGGTGACGCCGCGCTGCTCGGAGAGCAGGGAGATCACCGGGTCGGGGGTCTGCGGATCGATCTCGGTGGTAGTCGCGCGTTCGAGGCCCAGTTTGTTGCGGGCGAGTTCGATGACGGCGATTTGCATCCCGAGGCAGATGCCGAGGTAGGGCGTCTTCGATTCGCGCGCGAAGGTCACCGCGCGCACCTTTCCCTCGATCCCCCGCGAGCCGAAGCCGGGGCCGATGAGGATGCCGTCGTAGTCTTTGAGCTTTTGCCCGGGCAGCACGCCGTTCTCGAAGGACTCCGAATTGATCCAGGTCAGCTCGACCTTGCAGTTGTTCGCTATGCCGGCGTGGATGAGTGCTTCATTGATGCTCTTGTAGGCGTCTTCATGGCCGGTGTATTTACCGACGGCCGCGACTTTCACATGATCGCGTGGGGTCTTTAGTTTTTCCACCATCTGGCGCCACCCCTCGAGGTGGCTCTCCCCCGCTTCCAGCGCCAGCAGCCGTAACACGGTATCGTCCAGCTTCTGCTCCTTGAAATTCAGCGGGATCGCATAGAGCGGCGAGATGTCCTCCGCGCTGATGATCGCGTCCTGGCCGACATCGCAAAACATCGCGATTTTGCGGCGTTCGTCCGCGCCGAGCGTGTGCGAGCCGGTGCGGCAGATGATAATGTTCGGCTGGATACCGATGTTGCGCAGCGCCGCGACGCTGTGTTGCGTCGGCTTCGTCTTGAGTTCACCCGCGGCCGCGATGTAGGGCACGAGCGTGACATGCACATAGCAACAATCGTTCGGCCCGGCGTCGTACTTGAACTGGCGGATCGCTTCGAGGAAATGCAGGCCTTCGATGTCGCCGACGGTCCCGCCGATCTCGATGAGGGCCACGTCGGTGTCGCTCTCCGAGCCGGCCGTGAGCGCGCGGATGGAGGCCTTGATTTCGTCGGTGATATGCGGGATCACCTGCACGGTCTTGCCGAGGTATTCGCCGCGCCGCTCTTTTTGGATGACGGTGTTGTAAATGCTGCCCGTCGTCACGTTGCTCTTCTGGCTCAATTTGGCGTTCGTGAAGCGTTGGTAGTGTCCGAGGTCGAGGTCTGTCTCCGCGCCGTCGTCGGTCACGAAGACTTCGCCGTGCTCGTAGGGGTTCATCGTGCCGGGGTCGACATTGAGGTAAGGGTCCATCTTCATCATGGCCACCTTGAGCCCGCGGGCTTCGAGCAGCAGCCCAAGACTCGCGGCCGTCACGCCTTTGCCCACCGAAGAAACCACCCCGCCTGTAATGAAAATGTATTTCGGCATTCGATCCTCTCCCCCTCGCAAAAACCGCCCATCTACTGAAAATTAAAGCCTAACCGTGTCGTCCCGCCGCTAGCGCCGCCTCGGCCCGCACGAGGTCCTCCGGCGTGTCTACGCCAATCGTCTGGGCGCCCGCTTCGACAACCGCAATCACGTATCCATTCTCGATCACCCGCAATTGCTCGAGCTTTTCAAGTTGTTCGAGCGGGGTCGGTTTCATCTGCGCGAATCGCAGCAGAAAGTCGCGCCGGAACACGTACAATCCGATGTGTTGCCAGTACAGGTTCTCGCGGCGAATGTCGTGACCCACCGCGCGGATGAAAGGGATCGGACTGCGCGAGAAATAGAGCGCGTGCCCGTGCATGTCGCAGACGACCTTGACGCAGTTGGGATCGTTGATGAGGCCGGTCTCGCGGATGGGATGGCGCGCCGTCGACATCGGCACTGTGGGGTCGTCGAGCAGCGGCTGAATCACGGCGTCGATCAGGTCAGGGTCCACCAGAGGTTCATCGGCCTGCACATTCACGATGATGTCCGCGTCGAGCCGCGCCGCGACTTCGGCGATGCGGTCGGTGCCGGTGAGATGATCGTTGCGGGTCATCATCGTGCGGACGCCGTAAGGGCGCAGGGCCTCGACGATACGATCGTCGTCCGTGGCGACGATGACTTCGGAGAGTTTCTTCGCGCGGCAAGCGCGCTCGTAGGTATGCACGACGAGCGGCTTGCCCGCGAGCGGTGCGATGACCTTCCCCGGAAAACGTTCGGATGCAAAACGGGCGGGAATGATTGCCACGATGCGTGGCGTGTCCCCCGAACTCATGCAGCCTCCTCCGCCATGCACACGCAGCCTGTCCGAAGTGCAAGGTCTTTGAGGTGGGGGAAAGGAAGGAAATTACGTCCCGCTCCCCCAACGGGATTGCAAGTTAGCACAACGCCCGTCCCACGGCAAACCGGGGCCAAGAAGAGGGCCCGGAGAGCGGTCAGGTAATTTATTGGCTAAGTAATAATTTTAGCGCTTTTCGCGATATCATTGTGCTTGTGGTAAACTGTTGACAACTCGTATCTCGGGCCTTGCCACGGGAGGGCAAGTTTGGGAACCGTCCTGCCAGAGCTTAGTCGTGTTCAGGAGCATTTCCAGGTGCTCTTGGCGCACTGCCCCGTGCCGGTGTATATCGTCGATCTCTCGGCGACCACCGTGTTGGCGTGCAACCCTCCTGCCAGCACGAACCTCGGCGAAGCGCTCGACCACGTGTTTTCGGACACTTCCATTCTCTGTTTGCGTGCGCTGCACAGCGTCCCGGGAGAAGTCAGAACCGTCAAACTGATCCGGCGCACCGCCTCGGTCTCCGCGGCGCCCCCGACTTCTTTTACCATCACCTGCGAAGAAGCCCCCGGCGGCCCAGTGTATATCTTGGTCGAATCGACGGAGTTCCCGGGCGGACGCGATCCCGAGCGGGCGCGGCGAAATGAATCCACCGATAAAGATCTCCGCCAACAGGATCTCCGTTTCCGCGCGCTAGCCGACTCGGTGCCCGTCGGCATTTTCCTCACGAATCCCGAAGGCCGCGTCATGTACGTCAACGAGCTATGGTCGTCGATTACCGGTCTCTCGTTGAACCAGGCGGTCGCGCGGGGCTGGCTCAGCGCGCTACACCCGGAGGATCGCGGACGCGTGCAGTTGGCATGGAACCGCTTCCTCTCGCTGCCCAGCCCCTTCGATGCGGAGTTTCGTTGTGTCAGCGGGGACAAATCGAAGTGGGTCTCGGCGAGCGCGGCAATCTTCACGAACGAGAAGGGCGAGCCGGCGGGCTTCCTGGGGACCTTCGTCGACGTGACCGCGCGGCGCGAGGCGGAGGAACGCCTGAAAAAAAGCGAGGCCCGTTACCGCAGCATCTTCGAGAACGTCATCGACGTGTATTACGAGACCTCGCTCACCGGCGAAATCCTCGAAGTCAGCCCATCGATCGAGAACCTCGGCGGCTACCTGCGATCCGAACTGATCGGCCAACAAATGCTCAGTTTTTATGCCGATCCGGCGGCGCGTGCCAAATTGGTCGAAGACCTGGTCGCCGGCCGCGGATTGCACGATTATGAAATCGCACTACGCGACAAGAACGGCCGCGCGATCGCGTGTTCTGTCTCATGCAAACTCGAACTCGATGACAACGGTGATCCGGTCAAGATTATCGGCTCCATGCGCGATATCGGTCAGCGCAAAGCCGTCGAGGAAATGCTCCGTCTCGAACGTGAAAACCTGGAGCTCATCGCGCGCGATGTGCCGCTGCCGAGAATTCTCGAATCAATCTTGCTCGCGGTCGAGTTGCAGGCGAAGGGGCTGCGCTGTTCAATACTTCTGGTCGACGCCGAGGGCAAACGCCTCGTGCTCGGTGCGGCGCCGAGCTTGCCCAGCGAATATAATCAAGCGCTGAACGGCATCATGATTGCGCCGGACGTCGGCTGCTGCGGCAGCGCCGCCGCGACCGGGAGACGCGTCATCGCCGAAGACGTCGCCACCGACCCGCGCTGGGCCGCCTTCCGCGAGCTGGCCCTAGAGCACGATCTAAGGGCCTGCTGGTCGGAACCGATACTCTCGCCGAACGGCCGTGTGCTCGGCACCTTCGCTATGTATTACCGCAAACCCTCGCGCCCGACGCCTGAAGAACTGCATCTGGTTGACGCGGCCGCGCGCCTCGCGGCGGTCGCCATTGGGCGCACGCACGCGGCGGAGGAACAGCGCAGCCTTGAGGCGCAGATGCGGCAGGCGCAAAAGCTGGAGAGCCTGGGCGTACTCGCCGGCGGCATCGCACACGATTTCAATAACCTGCTGACCGGCATCCTGGGGTACGCCAGCCTCGCCGCGAACACCCTGCGCGACGGCGGCTCACCGGCGTATCGCCACGTGCGCGAGATCGAAAAAGTGGCGCAACGCGCAGCGGGCCTCACCAAGCAGATGCTCGCCTACTCCGGCAAGGGCCGCTTCATGATCACCTCGCTCGATCTGAGCCACGCGGTGGAAGAACTCGCCCATCTGCTCTCCATCTCGATCAGCAAGAAAGCCCGGCTGCATTACGATTTCCAGCAGGGCATCCCGCTTGTGGAGGCCGACCCTGCGCAGGTGCAGCAGGTGGTGATGAACCTGATCACCAACGCCTCGGAGGCGCTCGGCGATCAGCCGGGCGATATCACTATCACCACCGGCGTGCTCCATGCTTCGTGCGAATACCTCGCCGATTCCTATCTGGACATCGTGTTGCCCGAAGGCGAGTATGTCTTCGTCGACGTGGTCGACACCGGCTGCGGGATGGACAAAGACACGCTCGCGCGCATCTTCGATCCCTTCTTCACGACCAAATTCACGGGGCGCGGCCTGGGTATGTCCGCCGTGCTCGGCATCATGAAGGGGCACCGCGGTACCATCAAGATCGCGAGCGCGGCCGCCTATGGCACCACCGTGCGCCTCCTCTTCCCCGCGCTCGGGCGCGGTGCCGAGGTGACGCCGGAGACGCCGCTGGTCACCGACGTCGTCCGCAGGGACCAGTGGTCGGGTAATGGCACGATCCTCGTCGTGGACGACGAGGCCACCATCCGCGGACTCGCCGCGGCGATTCTCGCCGAGGACGGGTACAAAGTCCTCACGGCCGTCGACGGCGAACAAGCGCTCGAGGTCTATCAGCGCCACGGCAGCGAGATTGACGCAATTCTTCTCGACCTCACCATGCCGAACAAGGACGGAATCGAGACCCTGCACGATCTGCGCGCGGCCGGCAGCGAGGTCGCGGTCATCCTCTCCAGCGGCTACAACGAACAGGAAGTCGCCAAGCGCATCCACGGCGACCGCTTCGAGGCCTTCGTCCAGAAACCCTATTCGCGCGAGGCGCTCCTCGCCTGTCTGCGCGAAGTGCTCGCTGCGCGCTGAACCTCCTTCACCACGAAGAACGCGACGAGCGCGAAGAACGCGCCGGGGCAGGCCGCGCTCCCGCGCGGCCGCATGGGCGAGCCGCCCATGCCACGGACGCCGTGTTTCGTTAGGCGCTCTTAGTGGCCAGTGAAATTTCCGAGGCGGCGTTCGGTGACTGCACGGACGCCTTCGACGTGATCGTTGGTGGCGAAGAGGCGTTGCTGTTCCATGAATTCGTGGTCGGTGGCGCGCTGGACAGCGTCGGCCAGGTCTTGGCGCATTGTTGCGCGAGTGGATTGAACGGCGAGCGGGGCGTTGGCGGCGATTTCAGTGGCGAGTTTGAGTGCTTCTTCGCGGACTTTGTCGGGCGAAGAGAAAACATCTGCGAGGCCCCACTCGAGTGCAGTGGCCCCGTCGATGCGGCGGCCGGTGTAGAGCATCAGGTTTGCCTTTTGTTGGCCGATAAGCCGTGGGAGCGTGTGCGTGAGGCCGAAGCCGGGGTGAATGCCGAGCGCCACGAAATTCGCGGCGAAGCGCGTCGCGCCGCAGACGACGCGAAAATCCGCCACGAGCGCCAGGCCGAGTCCGCCGCCAATTACAGGCCCGTGCACCGCCGCGACGATCGGTTTCTTGCACGCGAAAAGCCGCACCGCCTCGGCGTAGAGCGGGTTCGTTTCAATCGTCG
>VFKU01000827.1 GCA_009885415.1 Rhodothermota bacterium | reverse complement strand
CGGCCCCTGCGCAGCGTCGGGCTGCGCTTCGGCTTGGAATGGTGCGAGTGCTTGCATCCGGCCCTCCTTCTTCCGCACGTCCAGCGCACGGTTTCGGCAAACGGTGTACAACCAGGGGGCCAACCGGCCGTTCAACTCCGCCGGGTCTTCGCGGCAGAGTTTGACGAAGGTGTCCTGCACGACATCCCGCGCGAGCTCGAGGTCGCCCGTGAAGCGCGCGGCATACCGCACCAGCGGGCGCTCGTAGGTCTCGAGCGCCTCGCGCACCCACTGGCCGCGCGCCGTGCCGTCGTCTGTCCTCGTCTCGTCCGTCATTGGCCCTTGCCTCTACTACGATTTGGACACCGTTTTGTCCAAGGAGTGCGCTCGCGGTTGCAAATACCGCGCGGGAACGCGACAATATCGCTCCCCCGTTCCTGGAGTATCGCTGTTCTTATGCCGTCCGATTCCCTTTCTTTCAAATGCCACCATTGCAACCATTGTTGCACCGACGTGATTTGCCTGCCGAGCCCCTGGGACGTGCGCCGGATCATGCGGATGACCGGCCAGGACCCCTTCGATTTCCTGGAGTTTTTGACGCCGGAAGAGATCGAGGACGTCGATGACGACGACCCCACCTGGCTCGAGCTGAACGGCGCGAAGTACATGATGGCGCTCAAGCGCGACGAGGTGCTCGGCTGCCATTTCCTGAATCGTGACACGAAGTTGTGCTCGATTTACGAAGCGCGGCCGCTGCTCTGCCGCTTGTATCCCTTCAAGGTCGAGGAAGACGACGCGGGAACCTACCAGGGCTTTACGCTCCACGAAGACGTCGGTTGCCCCAAACACGCCGACGGCGCGGTCGCCCTGAAGCCGCTCTATGATCTCTACGTGCAAGACTCGATCAATGGCGAGGACTACAACGAGCTCGTCGAGTTTTTCAACGCGCAGAAGTATCCGGGCAAGGAAATCGAAGACTTCGTCGTAATGTTCACCGGCGGCTTCAGCAAGCTCCGCGAAAACCTCGACGAGCAGGAACGCGAAAAGGCCGCCGACGCCGCGAAGTGATTTTAGCCACGGATTAGACGGATTGGGCGGATCGGTTCATCCTGCAACCTGAATCACAACTCGTCCTTTGATTGAACCATTTTAACTAATTGCGGATACAGAGCGACTTCGATAATTCTTTTCTTCAGGGGTTATCGGTGTTCATCACTTTTCATCGGTGGTGAATTTGTCCTTTGATTCTTCTGAAACCCCGCGTTGATCCTGAAATCGATCCGTCAGATCCGTTTAATCCGTGGCTAATTCTTTCGCTCTTCCCTCGAAGTCTCTTCGCGCGGGCTTGAGGCCGGGTCGAACGAGATCCGCGGGCCAGGGGTAAATCGCGCGGGGAATTTTGTAACCGGGCAGGATTTCGCGCAGGCGCGTTTCGATCGCGGCCGGATCGCGCGCGCGACCCTCTTCGAGTCGCACGAAAGCCACTGGCCGCCGGCCCCATTCCGCATCCTCCACCGGCACCACGATCGCTTCCTCAACGCCCGCAATCGCGCGCAGCGCCGCTTCGATCTCCTCCGGCTGAATGTTCTCGCCGCCGCTGATGAACATGTTGTCGCGACGCCCGGTGACGTGGAGATAGCCCGCCTCATCGAGATGCCCGAGGTCGCCCGTGCGGAACCAGCCCTCCTCCGTCAGCGGCCGGTGCAGCGAGCCGTCCGGCTGCAGATACCCTAGAAAAAGTTGATCGCCGCGCACGAGGATTTCGCCGGCCGCGGAAATGGAGACGGTCCCGTCCACAAGCGGTTTTCCTGACGAAAGCAAGCGCTCCGCAGCGTCGCCCGGCCGCGTGCAGCAGATCATCGCCGCCGTCTCGGTCATGCCGTAACTCATCACGAGCTTGATGCCGCGCGCGAGCGCCTCGCGCACCAGCGGCTCCGGCGTCGGCCCGCCGCCCATCACGACCGCCTTGCATTTCGCGAGCGCTTCGGTGGATTTCTCGTCACGCAAAAGGCGGTAGAGCTGCGTCGCGACGAGCGAGACGTGGGTGGGTTGCAAGCTAACGATCGCCTCGGCAAGCGGTTCGTCTTCGCCTGGGACGGCCACGGCCGCACTGGCCAGCAGGCAACGGAACACGATGCTTAGCCCGCTCACGTGGTAGGGAGACAGCGACAGGAGCCATCGATCGCGCGCGCCCAAGTCCAAGATACGGTTCACCGCGCGCGCGCCCGACAGTATGTTGCCCGCCGACAACACCGCAGCCTTCGGCGCGCCACTGCTCCCGGAAGTGAAGATGGCGGCCGCGGGAGCGTCCCGATCGAAGGTGAAGCTACAAAAGGAGCGATTGTCGGGAGACGCGGCCTCCTCGTTGGTCCGAAGAAATGCGGGCCGTTCCGGTTTTCGAAGGACATTCCTCTGCCATTTCCTCTCGCGCGTCGCGCGGCGATGCGGCGCGAGGAACACGACCGAGGTCAACCATCGGCGAGTGGGCCAAGCGGGATCGATCATGCCGGCCGCCCCGCCGCAGTTCAGCGCCGCCAGCATGTGCGCCGCTGCATCCTCGGGCTCTTCGATGCAAACCAGAGTAAAACGTCCGGGGCCTGCGTCCTTGCCCTCGACAAATTCTTCCGTCAGTTCGTCTACCCAATCCCACCACTCGGTATACGTGACACGCTGGCCGGCGTAGACCAGGGCAGGTCGAAGCGGTTCGGTTTCGAGTCTGAGGATGGTCACGTCGAGACATTCCGAAGAGTCTTCGTGTGGTAGGTTCGATGCGACATTCGCGATGCTCAGATCGTCCAGCCGACGCAGAATAGCACGGTGAAAAGGACGAGCGCGGCGCCGGTGCGGCCGAGGACGGGATTGAGCTGGCGCGGGTCGGAGTAGCGGAAGACGGTGATCGTGCAGGGAATCGCAGGGAGGAGCGCGACGATGGCAAACAGCACCCACTCGTGATTGGAAGTCTGCGTGGCGAGGTAGAGCGGTACGCCCGCGCCGCCCGCGAGCAGCGCGAGCACGTATTCCGCGCGGGCGAAGCCCTTGCCGAAGCGCGCGGCGAGCGTGTGCTTGCCCGCCTTGCGGTCGCCGTCGATGTCGCGCAGATTGTTCACCGTGAGCAGCGCGACCGAGAAGAGGCCCGGTGCGAACGACGCGGCGATGACCTCCGGCGGCACGTCGAGCGCCATGAGGTAATACGTGCCGCAGACCG
Organism: Rhodothermota bacterium; assembly: GCA_009885415.1. Classification (GTDB taxonomy): domain Bacteria; phylum Hydrogenedentota; class Hydrogenedentia; order Hydrogenedentales; genus VFKU01. The sequence continues at coordinate 58 of VFKU01000827.1, read as the reverse complement.
CCACCGGCCCGAAAAACGCCAACACAAAGAACTCGCCCCAGCCGTGGTAGCCGAGCGG
>VFKU01000874.1 GCA_009885415.1 Rhodothermota bacterium | reverse complement strand
TGTCCCGGCGGGCGAGATAGTCGTTCACGGTGACCAGGTGGACGCCTTTACCGGAGAGCGCGTTGAGGTAGAGCGGCATGGTCGCGACCAGCGTCTTGCCTTCGCCGGTGACCATCTCGGCAATCTTTCCCTCGTGCAACACGATCGCGCCGAGGATTTGGACATCGAAAGGCCGCATGCCCAGCACCCGTTTGGACGTCTCGCGCGCGACAGCGAAGGCCTCGGGAAGCATGTCGTCGAGCGTGGCGCCCTCGGCGAGGCGCTTTCGGAAAACAGCGGTCTGCATGCGCAGCTCGTCGTTGGTCATGGCGCAGATGCGCGACTCGTGCGAGGCGACGGCGTCGAGCAGAGGCTTGTACCGCTTGAATCCGCGCTCTTTGCTGGTGCCAAAGAGGCGTTTCAGGAGGGCATAGCCGAACATAAGGGATTGAACTCCCGTAACTTAAGCGTGATAAACTGCGTGTGGTCCCGCCGCGAGCCGTTATCATAGCAAAGGCCCGCGGGCGCGGCCAATTTGGGCCGCGATCGGCGTGTGCGCCGGGTCTGCGGCCGGGGGGACATCATTCGTGCGGCGACGCCGGTTCGCGATGCATCGCGGGCCGGAGCTTCGCCGAGGGGCGACACCGTGCTGAGCCTGTATGTATTGAGCCTGAGCGTTGCCGCCGCCTTCGTGGGCTCGTTTGTGCGCGGCGTCCTTGCGCAGTTCGGATTTATCCCCGGCCTGATGCCCGCCGTGTACGTCACGCTGGGGACGGCGCTGCTTTATGCGGCGGTGCAACTGTTGTATCTCGCGCTGTTGCGGATTTATCAGCCGACCCGCGGGCGCGCCGTCTTCGTCACAGAGGCCTGCTCGAATCTCGCGGCCCTCGTCCTCCTGCCGGCCTTACTCGGAATCTCGCTTCCGGGTGGATCGGACAGCTTCCAGCGCGCGGCGCCCGTTATTTTTCTTGGGGCCTTCGCGGCGCTCCACCTCTTCTTCAAGCTGGCGAGTTTTTACGCCGCACTGAGCAGCCCGGAAGATCCCGATCGAAGTATCCTGCTGTGGGGACTTTCCGGATTGGCCGCGGGCGCGCTGGGCGCGATGCTGGTGTTTGCGTGGCGAAATTCGGTGGAGGCGGGCCGGGTGACCGTCTCGGGCGAGGAACGGCGTGTGCTCGCGGGGACACAGTATGCGCGCGCGCGAATCATCCCGGAAGGCGCAACGCTGTCGGGAGCGATCTCGGCCGGGGAGAGCCCCGAGCTTTCACTGCGATTTGCTCCAGTCGAAACAGAGTCGCCGGCGAGCGTGGCGACGGACCGGCTGTATGTGACCGTGGCGCTGCGCGGCCGCGAGACAAAACTTTATCAAAGCTCAGTCAATTTGCAGCCCAGCGGCTGGGCGGAGTTGTACGTTTCGAGCGAATTCTTTCCGGAGGACTTGCGCGAGTACGAAATCTATTGGACGCGATCGCGCGAGCCGAATTGGCAGCGCATTCTCGGCCTGCGGCCGGTGGTGTATGGATTGTCGGAGACGCCGGGCGGCGCGCCCGCAGCGCCCGCGCGTGTTTATTTGTCGGGGCCGACCGTATTCAGCGGCCGGCCAGCCTCGAAGTCGCCGAATTTCTTGATTGTGTTTGTGGACGGACTCGCCGCAGACCACCTTTCGCTCTTCGGGTATCCGCGCGACGTGACCCCGGCGATCGATCGGCTCGGCTATCGCGCGCAGCTTTTTCCGGACACAATCTCGACGGGGGCGAACGCCGAGATCGGGCTCTTCGCCGCGATGACGGGCGAGGACCCGGCGCAGTTGGGCGGGGCCGGCGCGGGTCCCGCGCTGCCGGAGCTCTTGCGACGCGCGGGCTACGCGACGGTGGCGTTCATCGAATCGAGTGTGTCCGAGATATCGCGCGATGCGCCATGGGCCGCGGGCTTCGATCTTTACGACGACATTGGCGCGGCGGCGCCCGCAGTGGGTTCGTCCGCGCCGAAGAACGAGGACGAACCCACGGCATCCCCCACTTCGACCGCCATCGCGCGGGCCCGTGCGTGGATCGCCGACCACCAGATGATTCCGTTCTTGTGTGTGGTGCGGGTGCGCACCTTGGCGGAGTTTCCGCCGGCGAAAAGTGGAACGCGCGACACCTTTGCGAGCGAAAATGGCGCTCTTTTGGACGTGGACCGCTTCGACAACGCCTTGCTCGGCGTGGACCGCGAGCTAGGCGCGCTCTTCAAGTTCATCCGCGACTACGAAACGCGCTCCAACACCTGCATCGTGGTGACCGCGCCCTACGGACACGAATTCTCGCCGGGCGCCTCCCGGAAATTTCTCGGCGTGCCCTCCGAGCGTGTGCCGCTGATCATCGACCTCCCCGACCGCCGACAACGCAAAGTGCCCAAACAGGCGCACCTGCAGGACCTCGGCGCGACGCTGGCGGG
>VFKU01000408.1 GCA_009885415.1 Rhodothermota bacterium | reverse complement strand
GGGACGGGAAGGTGCGGGGAGTAGGAAGACCCGGAAGCCAGAAGACCTGCCCACCACCCACGCAATCGCAACAACTTCGCGGAAAAAGTTGATGCAGCATTAGGCTGAATACTTCCTAATTCTGCCTCTATTTCCACGGACCGAGTGTAACGGAATCGTTTCGCCCCGAGTGTTTCCGGCCATTGCCGGCCACGGGCGGATCACAACCTCGTCCATGACGGAATCAGAGGAAACAGTACACCATGCGGTATTTTATTTTTGCACTTTCGTTTTGCGCGTGTTCGAGCGCGCTCGCACTTCCCAATCCATCGGATTTTCGTGAGGTAAGCACAATCCCGGGCCCGGCCCCTGCTTCGTCCGGCGTCGTAGGCTGCGCATTGCCCGATGGCCGCTACCTGCTGTGGAACGGCGACGAAGTCTTCCTGCAACAAAGCGTCGGTGCCGGCGTCTTTACTTCGGTCGCGCAAGGATACATCGGCGATCCGAGCTTCGCCACGCTCAGCTTCGACAGCGATTTCGTCCTGCTCGGCGCGGGCTACGGCGACGGTGTGAATGCCAACGTCTATCCCTTCGATTTCAATAACCCGCAAGATTTCACCGGCGGCTCAGAGATTTCCACGCCGAGCCACTTCGCCGCGGCCTTCCTCACGTCCTCGCTCGTGGCCTTCGATGTCGGCAGCTTCGGATCGCCCGCGGAGATCATCGTGATCGATCTCTTCCCCACAATGCGCGCGCCGCAACCGCCGGTCACGGTCCTGAGAAGGCCGGACGCGCCGCCGTCGCGCGACACCATCATCACCAAGCCGCTGGGTTCCTTCTCGGCCTCCATCGCAGTCTACGGCGGCACGCTCTACGTCGCCGACAGCGGAAACGGTCAGTACAAGAGTTTCCCTGTCGCGGACGTGGTCAACGCTTTCAACACAAGCGGCACGGTCGCATGGAGCGCCGGGACCGACATCGGCGCACCCTTCGACTATCCCTTGGGCGGCGTGTCCGGCGTGACGGCGGCGGGCAATCTCGTGATCGCTGGCTTCGGTTCCATCGTCGAAGTAGAACCCGTCAGCGGAAACATCCTGACCAGCTTCGATCCGGCGGGCAGCGGTCCCTTTTACGGCATGATCTACAACGCCGTGACCGAGGACTTCATCGCCGTCGCGTTTCCGCCGACCTTCGGCGATCCGCTGACCTTCTACGCGACCACGCAGGGGGTTTCCTCGCTGCCGGCTGTGGGCACGGCGGGACTTGGCGCACTCGCGGCCGCGCTCGGCCTGTTGAGCCTGACGATGCTGCGGCGATGCGATCAAGGAGGAGCCACCGCATGATCGTGCGTGTTCGCCGCGGGCAATCCTTGATCGCTCCGGGAGCCTTGCGTAAACTTCCGCGAGGGTTGGGCGGCTGCGTTGCCGTGCCCATCCCGGCGATGCGGCTTTTCGGACACCTCGGTGAGAATTCCTCCGCGGCCCGCCGAAATGCCCGGCGTCGATTCACGCGGGGGACATTGCTCCTTTGGGGGGCGCTGCCTCCCGCCGGTGCGGCTCATGGCCGCCAATCCGGTTCCGAAGTCGATCGGAAGGAGCACCTACATGCGAATTGCGTTGGCGTCAATCCTCATCGCCGTGTGCGGCGTAGCAGCGTGGGCCACGGTCCCGGACATTGCGACGTTTCGGGCCGCGTCTGCCTATCCGGTGCCAGCGAGCGGAGCCAGCCTCGTGCTCGCCGCGAGCGACAATCACTCCGGGCGTTTGCTCGTATGGGACGGTGACACCGTGTACCGCCAGGACGTCAGCGGAACGACCCTCAAGGGCACCTTCGCCGCGGCAGGCAGCGGTTACCTCGGCGATCCTGCCTTCGTCGCGTTGCTTTCGAACAATACCACCGCCATCCTTGGGGGCGGCGTCGACGGCTTGCTCTACCGAATCGCCGACATCGGCCAGGGCCTCGATTTCGTCTCGGGATCGGAGATTGACGTCCCGACGCATTTCTCCGGCACGCTTCTGAACGATCGTTATGTGGTCTTGGATCGCGTGCGCGACGATCTGATCGGCGCGGAGATCGTGATTGTCGATCTCAGCACAACCCCGCCGTCGTTTCGCACTGTGCTGCAAAAAACGGCGGGTTCCGCACCCGCGAGGCTCGCGCTCAATCCGAGCAATGGCCGGCTGTACGTGATGAACCCGACCACGCGCGAACTGCGCTCCTTTGCTCAGACGGCGCTAATCGATGCCTTCACGAATTCCACGCCGCTCGACTGGGCGACCGACGGCACGCCGATCGGCGCCATCGGTCAATTCCTCAACGGCGGCGTCTCCGGCGTCACTCCCGCGGGCGAACTCGTGCTCGGAGGCAATGAAAACGCCGCAGGGACCGGCGGCATCCAATGGGTAGATCCGAATTCACTTCCCGCAAGCATTCTCGCCACGCTCGATCCGGCCGGCACCGCCCCGACGTATGTCCTCGTCTACAGCCGCAAGCTGGATCAGGTCATCGCTATCGACCCCAGCGTCGACCCGCCGGTGGCTTATGCCTCGAAAAAAATCATCCCGATCATCCCGCCCGACACCCCCTGCGGCGAATTCGAAACAGTGAAATCTGAGTTCGACGCTTTCCTCGAAGCGTACAGCCCCGGCTCGACCGATCTTGACGGTGACACGATTCCCGATACGGCCATGCTCGAACTCGTCAACCTCTATTCGTGTCGCTCAAACGAAGCGGACGCGCTAACTTTTGCGACGAACACCGCCTACGACGATAATCGCGAGACCTTCGCGCTTGAGTCGAACGCCACCGCGCTCACCGATTATTCGCACGTCATTCCGATCCTCCTCGCGATGAACCAAGCAATGCAAACTTACGTGATCGGGTTACTCAGCGACGCGGGCACGCCGCTCAGCGGG
>VFKU01000701.1 GCA_009885415.1 Rhodothermota bacterium | reverse complement strand
TGGACGGGACGCCCAGAGTACGCTGGATGCGGGGGGACCATGCAAGCTTGCGGCGTATCGGAAGAAGGCTGAAGTAATCTATTGACTATTTCGTGAAGCATCTCCACTCTAAGGTCTTTAGCCTTAGTCACTTAGGCGGCTTGAATCGACGCTTTTTGCGGCGTAGGATGGGATTGTTCGCATGAAAAAGCAGAAATATGCGCTAATGGGGAACATGCTAGGACAACGAAGCGTTTTCTCCGTGCCCAATAATTCGACGAAATCGGAACGTCTTCACCCGTGAAATGTCCAAACCATCTGTTGCGCAACGCGGCCGGATACTGCTGCGTCTGCGGATCGTTTTTCTGCGAAGACTGCCTTACGCGTCACGAAGGCAACCTCTATTGCCCGAAGCATTACAAACCCATCGCGGCCAAGCACGAAGAAGAACTTAAGCGCGCCGAGAGCCGCAAACGCCATGCGCGCCATGCGCTGATCGCGTATTTCAAGGACGGGCATCGCGAGCAGGGCGTCTGCCACGCGATGAATATCCGCGAACCTGGTTTCCACCTCAGTTGCGAGGACGACCGGGGCGCCACGACCGGAAAGACCGCCCGGATCCGCTTCGCGGATCTGCGTTGCGTCGCCAACGTGAAAAGTTACACCGGAAAATTCGACAAGTCGCAACCCCAGGAGGAGCACACGCAAGGCGGCACCGAAGTGGTCGTTGAATTCGAGGACGGCGAGGTCATCGATGGCCGAACGGTGCATGTTTTCGATCCGGACGCCCCGCGTTTCTACCTCATTCCGAAGGACCCCAACTCGAACTACATCAACGTCCTCGTCGAGCGCTCGGCCCTATCGGGCATTTATTCTCCCGACGAATGGGCCTCGCGGAAGGCCGCAGCGGAGAACAAACGCCGCCAACTCAAAGCCGAAGGACAGGTCGTCGGGTCGACGCCGACCAGCCAGGAAGAGACCATGGGCGATTTCTATTTCGAGCAGCACAACTACACCGGCGCGCTCGAACAATACCGGGTCGCCGCGCGGCGTGCGCCGGATTCGCCGCGCCTCAAGAAAAAATCGCTCGCGGCAACTCTCAATATCGGCATCGGTCACGTCAAACGGCGCGACTACCCCAAAGCGCTCGAGTGGATGGAGAAGGCGCTCGAAATCGATCCCGACAACGACGCCGCAGTCCGCAAAGCAAAACAACTCCGAAAGATCATCGAAAAAACCACACGGCGCATGCAGGCCTACAAAGAAGGAACGCTATTCAATAAAGCGAAGGCCGAGGAAGCGGACGAACTGCTCGACGATTGACCGCTGCTGGATACTTTCAAATCTTGTCATCCTGAGCGAAGCGAAGGATCCCGCACACCAAAGCAGACACTACTCCCGCTGCTTAAGCTCCTTAGGCCGATACACGTCCACAAGCGAAACAGACGACAAATCCCGCACGCCACGCCAGTCCTTGCCTTCGATCCGAAGACGCGCGATAGACGCCGTCGGCATTCGCACCGGGTCGCGGTGAATACGCTGCAACAAAGTCTCAATGTCGGGATTGTGTCCAATCACCAGAACGATCTGGACCGCGTTCGGCACCGTCTCGATGCCATCGAGATAGGCCTCCGGCCCGCTGAAATAAAGCCGGGGCACCTCGACAATGGGCGCCTCGAAACCGCCGGCGTCCTTGACCCGATTCGCCGTCTGCCGCACGCGCTTCGCCGGCGAGGCCAGAATCAATCCCGGCGCGAGGTCCTCGTCGCGCAGAAACTTGCCCATCCGCGCTGCCGCGTCCTTCCCGCGCTCGTTGAGCGGGCGCTCCTCGTCCGGCAGAGCGTCCTCCGCCCAACTCGATTTCGCGTGCCGCATGAGGAGAAGTGTGCGCATCAGATGAGAAAAAATGGTCGGGGCGGCGGGATTTGAACCCGCGACCTCTACACCCCCAGTGTAGCGCGCTAACCGGGCTACGCTACGCCCCGACGGTTGAATCGGTGTATCAAACTTCTGAATCGTCTGAATCGTCGTAGGCATCGAGGCGGTCGAGCATAGACCTGATCTCGTTGTCGATACGGTCGATCGTGTCGTTCGCTTCCTGTCGTGTTTTAGGCGGTGCCTCTCCGCGGAGTTCGCGGGCGAGCGCCTTCGACGCGCCTTCGCCGGTGAGCTTGTCGTCCCGCAGCAATTCCTTGATGCGGCGGGCGACGGCGATATCGCGCTCGCCGTAGATGCGGCGGCCGGCGCGGTCTCGCTTTGGCCGGAACGGCGGGAAACGCTCTTCCCACTGCCGCAACACGTGCGGAGCAACGCCAACGAGTTCGCTGGCCTCGGCTATTCCGTAACGGCTTGCGTCCAACTTGTTCATAGTAGCGGATTTACGCTCTCAACTCAAAAGTGTCCTTCCCGACGGTAACATCCGCGGGCGCGGGCATCAAACGCGTTGTCCGAGTGATGCTGCTTGGCTATACTCGATGAGTCTTGGGCATTTCTGATTGGATGTTCGCGGGAGGAAAGATGGAACGATTGCGTCTGGGCTTTATTGGGGCGGGCTTTATCGCGAAGTTTCATGCGATCGCGCTTAAGCAGGTGCGCGGCGTCGATTTGGTGGGTGTCGTCTCGCCGAACCGTGCGGCGGCGCTGGCCGAGTATGCGCGCAAGAATGGATTGGGCGATTGCAAGGCCTACAAGACGGTCGCCGAACTCTGCATGAATTGCAACGTGGTCTGCATCTTCGCGCCGAACCACCTGCGCGGAGAGTTGATGAGAGAGATTGTGGACGCGGTGAGGGCGGGCGCGCGCCTGAAGGGTCTCGTGTGCGAGAAGCCGCTCGGGCGCACAGTGCGCGAAGCGCAGGAACTGGTCGACATGGCCAAGTTGGCGAATCTGCCGACGTCTTTCTTCGAGAATCAACTCCACATGAAATCGGTCAAGCGGATGCTGGACCAGCTTGCGCCGCAGCAGCGCACGATGGGCCCGATGACGCTCGTGCGCGCGGCCGAGGAGCACGGCGGTCCGCACGAGCCGTGGTTCTGGGACCCCGTGCGGCAGGGCGGGGGCGTGCTCTCCGACATGGGCTGCCACAGCATCGCGGCCGCGTGGCACCTGCTCACTCCGCTCGGCAAACCGCTGACCTTCATGGAGCCTATCGCGGTGCAGGCCGAGACGGCGCTGCTCAAGTGGGGCCAGCGCAAGTGGCGCGAGGACCTGATGAAGCGGATGGGCGTTGATTACTCCGTCTCGCCGGCGGAAGACTTCGCTACCGGCATGATCACCTTTCGCAATCCCGAGACGAAGCAGATCGTGAAGGCGCAATTCACTGTGTCGTGGATGTATGAGAAGCAGGGGATGCGCCTGTTTATGGACGGGATGGGCCCGGGCTACGCCTTTGAGATCGACACGCTTCGCACCCCGGCGAGCATCTTCATCGGCGACGCCGCGGCAGCGGCCGCCGCCGACGCCGAAATCGCGCTGGAGAAATCGACCGCGACGCGCGGTCTGCTCCCGGTCGAGCCGAACGAGGCCGACCTGTATGGCTATGTCGACGAGATCGAGGACATGCGCGACGCCTTCCTCAACGGCCGCCCGGCGATGATGGACTGGAGTTATGGCGTCGAGATCACCAAGCTCTGCCAGGCGGCGTACATGTCCGCCGAGATGGGCCGCACGATCAACCTCACCGACCCGCTCATTCAGCGGGAGCTTGTAACTTATAAATCCGCGATCGCCGACGGTCGCGGACGTGAAGTGCTGCCCATCGTCGACTAACCCGCGCCAGGAGACCACCATGCCCGCCGTAGCTCTCACCCGCCAGACCCTGCCCGATTTCACGCGCCGCGTGCAGGCGCTCCGCGCCGACTCGCCGCGCAAATTCGGCAAGATGTCGATCGAGCAAATGCTCAAGCACCTGCGCAACGCGCACGAGGTCGCGCTCGGCGAGAAAACCATGCCCGACGAGAGCAAACCAATCATCCGCGACATTCTCTACTTCGTCATCGCGCGCGTACTGACCACGTGGCCCGGCGGGCGCATCAAGGCGCCCGACTACTGGAGC
>VFKU01000063.1 GCA_009885415.1 Rhodothermota bacterium | reverse complement strand
TCGTCGCAGCAGTCGCATTTCCGCTCTCCTCTCACGGGGCAAAACCCCGTCATTTGCCCTCTGCTGACTTTCACCGGCCGTCCAACAGAGTCCGACCGGGTTAAAACACACCTAAGCGTAATAAAAATTTTCATTTATTACGTTTTGGTATATAAAAATCAACAAGCTACCAAAGTGTATACTTCAAATTTTTTCGAGAAACTTCGCGAGAAGGCCAGAATCACGCTCTACTACGCGCTTTTCTTAGCGAATCTCCCGCACCACGTCAACGCGTCCGCCGCCTCTCAACCGCATCGAGCGTCATTGATGTTCGACGGTATATGCGGCTTTCGTGCCAAGGGAAGGACGAGGAAAATGTGCATCGGGTAAGCACCCTAATTCCCCCCAAGAAGCAATGACGGGGGTGGAGATTTCTTGGGGAGATACACGAGTTCAGCGTTCCCCGAGGGCGGGTTGCGCGTCGGCGAGGGGCACACATGCCTCATTCAAACGCTTGATCCAAGGGCCATTCCGTGGTATATTTTGTCCTTGGTTTGACACCTCAGCGGGGCGATCTGTCCTTTCGGTGGAATTTGGCGCGATTCCGCCCTCGAACGACACACCTTTCGTACTTTGTAGTGACTGCTCTTGCGGTAGTTTTTTGAGCGGGCCGAATCTTTCGTTTGGCCCGATGCGGGATTTGCGGTGCGGCAGGCGAACGGAACTGAGAGCAGCATACTTTGGCTATTCCACAACGCGATAACGTCGCCGAAGTCAAGGCGGCCGTCGACATCGTCGATGTCGCTGCGCGCTACGTGGATCTCAAACCGGCGGGCGGCGCGCGCTTTAAGGCGCTGTGCCCCTTCCACCGCGAGAAGACCCCCTCCTTTCACGTGATGCGCGATCGGCAAATCTTTCATTGCTTCGGTTGCGGCAAGGGCGGCGACGTTCTTACCTTTGTGCAGGAAATGGAAGGTCTCGAATTCCGCGAGGCGCTTGAGCAACTCGCCGAGCGCGCGGGGGTCCGCCTCGAGACCCGCAGCGGCGATGCCGGCAAACAGGACACTCGCCAGGCGCTTTTCAAGGCGACGACCTTCGCCGCGCGCTACTATCGCGCGCACTTTACCGCTGCCGATCGCGGCGCGGCGGCGCGCACCTATGTCGATGGCCGCGCGCTTCGCCCGGAGATCATCGAGCGCTTCGGACTCGGCTATGCGCCGGACGGCTGGCAGGGACTCGTGGACGCCGCGCGCAAGGAATCGATCGGCGAGAAGTTGCTGGAGTCCGCCGGGCTCGCCAAGAACGGCCAGGGCGGCATGTACGATCGCTTCCGCCACCGCGTGATGTTTCCGATCCGCGAAGTCGGCGGCAAGGTGGTCGCCTTCGGCGGGCGCACGATGGGCGACGACGCGGCGAAGTATCTGAACTCCGCCGAGAGCCCCATCTATAAAAAGAGCCGCGTATTGTATGGCCTCTTCGAAGCACGCGAGGCGTTGCGTCAATCGCAGGAGGCGATCCTCGTCGAGGGCTACTTCGATCTACTCCGATGTTTTGATGTGGGCGTCGAAAACGTCGTCGCCACCTGCGGCACGGCGCTCACCGAAGACCAAGCGCGCACGATCCGGCGCTACGCCGCGAACGTGCTGGTCGTGTTCGACGGCGACGCCGCCGGCATCCGCGCGGCGCTGCGCAGCGTGGGCATCCTGTGCGCGGCGGGCCTCACCGTGCGCGCGATGGCGCTGCCCGACGGCCTCGATCCCGACGACTACATCCGGCGCGACGGCGCAGAGGCCTTCCGCCAACTCGCGGCCGACGCGCCCGGTTTTGTCCCCTTTTATGTGCGCATGAATCTGGATCGCTCAGGCTCCATCGAGGGCCGGACGGCGATTGCCGGGGAACTTTTCGAGGTCATCCGCGGATTGGATGATCCGCTGCGGCAGGACGAATACTTGAAGCTGGTGGCCTCGGAACTTGGCCTGGACGAGTTCCGCTGCCGCGAGTCCTTCCGGCGCGCGAGCGACGAGGCGCAAAAGAGCGCCAATATGGAACGTATCGCACCTCCGGTGGCCGCGCCCGTGAATATGCACGACGCGGAATTTGTTGGAATTCTGATGGAGAGCCCCGGCTGGGCCGAGGCGGTATGGAAGGCCCTAGCGGAGTTTCGGCTTCCGGAGTCGCCCGTGATTGATGTGCTGCGCGGGATGGCGGAGTCGCCCGGGGGCGATTTGTCGCGGGGGCTGGAGAGGGACGCGGCGCGCCAGTTGTATTCGGCGGCGGCGGCGGCGGCGAAGACCTGGGGCGATCAGGGCGAGAGCTTGGTGCGCGAGCGCATTGCGCGCTTCAAGCGCGAAGCGCTGCTCGCCGAGCGGGAGCAACTCGACAACGCGATACGTTCGGCGAAGCGACAAAAGGACGAGACGCAGGAGACCGAACTGGTTCTGCGCAAGATTTTTTTGAACAAACAGATCGAGCAGCTCGGCGCGGCCTAGCGCCGTTCGATTTTTGGCGAGAGATGGCGTTGGCGGAAACGGCGGGCAGTGCCCCAGCCGAAGGAGTGGTATGACCACGAAGACGAAACGAGTGATGCAAGCAGCGACCGGGACGTCGTCCAAGCCGGCCCCCAAAGACGCGAAGACCAAGGCGCTGGCAATCGCGGTCGATGAGACCCTCGCGCCCGGCACCGAGCGCGCCATGCAGCTCGCCAAGGAAAAATCAGGCAAGCTCACCTACGACGACCTCAACAAAATTCTGCCCGAAGACGCGACGACGGAGCAGATCGACGAGGTGATGGTCGCGCTGACCAACGTCGACGTCGAGATCGTGGACGATCTGCGCCTGGACGCCGAAACGCAGAAGGAACACGAGAAGAAACAGAAGCTGACGCGCCGCGAGGAAATTCGCCGCGACACCTCGCACAGCCGCTACGAGCGCGCCGACGACCCCGTGCGGATGTACCTGCGCGAGATGGGCCGCGTGCCGCTGCTGACGAAGGACCAGGAAGTCACGATCGCCAAGCGCATCGAAGAGGCCGAAGAAGACCTCACCGGCGTGCTCCTGAGCACGCCCTACACGATCAAGGAAATCCAGATGCTCGCCGCGCGCATTATGGCGGGCCGGCTGAACTTCGCGCAGATCACGGAATCCGAGGACATCCGCGAGCAGAACCGCTTCGTCAAGAAATTGCCCGAGCTGATGGACCAGCTCGCCGTGCTCAGCGTGGAGTCCGAGGCGCAGGAAAAGCGCATGCGCCATACGAAGGAGGCCGGGAAAAACACGGCCAACGTCTTCGCCAAGATCCTTGAAATTCGCAAGAAGCAGGCCGTGATTATCAACGAATTCGATCTCAAGTCCAAAGAGATGATGAAGATCGCGCGCAAGATCAAGGGCCTCAAGCGCCGCATCCAGGCCTCGCGCGACGAGATCGATCGCGTCGAGCGCGAGATCGGCATGATGTCGCCCGACATCCACGCCAACTCCGCGCAGGTCCGCCGGACCCCAAAGCACGCCGACAAGCTCGGCATCGAGAAGGAAGTCCTCTTCGACGCCGAACGCCGCATCACCATGGCGCAGAAAAAGATCGACCAAATCGAGACCGATGCGCGCCTGAGCGGCGACGAAATTTCCGCGTTGATCGACACGATCAATATCAAGGAAGAACGGATTTACCAGGCGAAGATGGAACTGGTCGAGGCGAACCTTCGGCTCGTGGTCAGCATCGGCAAGAAATACACGAACCGCGGCATGTCCTTCCTTGACCTGATTCAGGAGGGCAACATCGGCCTGATGAAAGCGGTCGATAAGTTCGAATACCAGCGCGGCTACAAATTTTCGACCTACGCCACGTGGTGGATCCGTCAGGCGATCACGCGCTCGATCGCCGACCAGGCGCGCACCATCCGCATCCCCGTGCACATGATCGAGTCGATCAATAAGCTCGTGCGCACCAGCCGCCGCCTCGTACAGACGCTAGGCCGCGAGCCCAGCCCCGAGGAAATCTCCGAGGCGATGGAGATGTCGGCCGACAAAGTACGCAGCATCATGAAAATCGCGCAGGAAGCCATCAGCCTCGAGACGCCCGTCGGCGACGACGGCGACTCCACCTTTGGCGACTTCATCGAGGACAAGGGTGCCGAGTCCCCCGCGAACGCGACCGCCTTCACCGTGTTCCAGGAGAAGCTCGACGACGTGCTCGGCTCACTCACGGAACGCGAGGAAAAGGTGCTGCGCCTGCGCTTCGGCCTCGGCGACGGCTACCCGCGCACGCTCGAGGAAGTCGGCAGCGTATTCAACGTCACCCGCGAACGCGTGCGCCAGATAGAAGCCAAAGCGCTCCGAAAAATGCGCCACCCCACAAGGGCCCGCGAACTGAAATCCTTCGTCGAATGGAGCCTGAACTCCTGAAAATTTGAACCACGGTCGAACCGATCGACGGCACACTTCACCCGTCGCCGGTCTTGACCCACCATCCGGTTTTTCTTTGCTTACTTTCTTTTTTCCAAAAAAGAAAGTAAGGGGCCGTAGCTCAGTTGGTTAGAGCGGGTGACTCATAATCACTTGGTCGAAGGTTCAAGTCCTTCCGGCCCCACCAATTAAATCAATATGATTCGGTGATCAGCCGATCCTCGCAGTTCGTCCGTGGCGCACTGGTGGCGTAATCGCTCCGAAGTATGCCTCGCTTACCCACCCGTCCATCCTGTCCGATATCTTTCATCCTGAGCCATCCTAGGCCATCCCTTGGGCCTTTCCGTATCGGCGTTACGCCACAGATACGCCATGGACACTTTGTAGAACGCAACTTGCCTGTATTTATTGATGTTTTCACATAAAGACTATGTGATTACATATCCCTTGACGATGTTTCCCGTTTGTGCTAGGCTCTTCGGTAGAACCCGCGGTAACTCTGGAGACCCTCATGGCG
>VFKU01000861.1 GCA_009885415.1 Rhodothermota bacterium | reverse complement strand
CCGCGCACCTGCTCCTGCTCTCGTGGCCGGCGATGCCGCCCACGGCTTCCGCGGAGCGGCTGGCGTGGATATCAATCGCGCTGGGAGTTGCCGGCGTCGCGCAGCGCTGGTGGGGCGCGCAATGGTTCATCGCGTGGCCCCTGCGCGTCACGATCTCGGCCGCGGTGTGTTTCGCGCTGCTGCAAGGTCCGCTGGAGAACGAGTGGGGGCGCGAAGAAGGCTGGGCCTGGCTCGCCGGGCTGAGCGCCGCGCTCGCCATGCAATGGGTTTCGCTCGAAACGCTCTCTACCATCCGCCCCGGGGCGTCGCTGCCGCTCAGCCTGTGGATCTACTGCGCGGCGAGTGCGGCCGTGTTTTTCGTGGCTGGGTCCGCCGCGCTCGGCCAACTCGCCGGCGCGCTCGCGGCAGCGGCAGGAGCGGCCACCGTGCTCGCGTGGTGGGCGCGCGGCCTTCGCCTCAGCGGCGGCGCGCTGTGCGCCTTCGTCCCGCTCTACACCGGACTCCTGCTACGTTCGTATTTTCTCGGCGAACTCTCGCCGTGGTCTGCGAGCCTGCTCTATCTCGCGCCCTACGCACTGTGGTACGGCGAGCAGCGAAAATTTATATACACGCGCCCGTGGAAGGCCGTGCTTGTGCGGGCAGCGCTCATCGCAGCGCCGTCGCTTGCTGCGTTAGGGATCGAGGGGTGGATCACGTCGCGAAACGGGGGCGGCGGATACTAGAGCGGTTTAGGAAAAACTGTAGCTGCGCAAAAAACGGTCCGGCTAGCAGCTAGAGTTTTTCTTAAACTGCTCTAGATTGGGCTCAGCGGTCGCGCGGGAGCGCGACCCTCTCCGCCTCCAGGTTGAGCGCGAGAAGAAATGTGCGCGCAAAGGAATCGGCGACTGTATCGACCGACGGCGCGTCTGGTAAAAGCTGCTGCAACGAAGTCACCGGTTTGTCCGCGATGCCGCAGGGGACGATGAGTTGCCAGTGGGCCATATCCGGGCAGACGTTGATCGCCGCGCCGTGGAAGCTCACATTGTGATGGACGGCGACGCCGATCGCCGCGACCTTCGCACCCTTGACCCAGACGCCGGTGTAGCCTTGGAGGCGCTCACCCCTGACGCCGAATTCCGCGAGCGTGCCAATGACGGCCTCTTCGAGCAGCCGCAGGTAGCGCGTGATGGACAAACCACGGCGCGCGAGGTGCACGATGGGATAGGCGACCAATTGCCCCGGCCCGTGGTAGGTCACGTCGCCGCCGCGATCGGTTTCGGCGAGAGTCACGCCGAGGTCTCCCAACTTTTCCCTCGACACAATCACGTTCGAGGCATGGGCGCTGCGCCCCAAGGTAATCACGGGCGCATGCTCCAGCAGAAACAGCGCTTCGCGCGCTTCGCCGATTTCGACCGCCGCCCGGCGTGCGCGCTGAAGCGCGAGCGCGGCAGCATACGAAACGCCCTGACCCAAGCGGATAGTTTCTAACTGGCCATCGTCTGCCATAGGAATGGTCCAATTATGGCAGATTTTGCGGCGATGGACCCCTATTTCACGGGAGCGTGCGAAGTGGTATAATTTAGACTGAAGATTCAGTGTGCTATGAAAAAAGGCACCGCTGATCACATGACTTCGCTCTACACAAAATCGATCACCTTGATCGTACTCGCCGCGCTCACGATGCCGGCCATGGCCTCGGCGAGCGTGGAGGCCTGTATCGCCGCCTGCGCTTCGGGCTGGATGCCGGACGACGCCCAGTGCATGAATTCACCGCACGAGACCCACGTCGCGGCGGCGAGCGGCTGCTGCGAAAAACCGGCCGCACCGACCGACGCATCGAAGATGACCGGCCATCCTGACGGGGGTTGCGGTTGCCCCACGTGCCGCCTTGCCAGTTCGCGCTACGTGACCGAGCGGGCTCCCGTCAAACTGCCGCCGATGGCCAAAGCCGCGCTGGCCGCAGACACTATCATCGCCTCCGTGTACGTGCCGCTCGTTCGGGCGAACGAGGCACGTTGTGCACAAATCCGCACGGGACCTACACGGGCGCAGCTCTGCGTTTATTTACGTTGACGTTTCCGCTTCGACCCCAAACCCACTCGAAACTTGTGAACGTCGAAGACCAACAAGGAAACACTCATCATGAGAAACTTAGTGATCGGAATCGCGTTGGCCGCAATGATCTTGGCGCCCTTCCAGGAGGCCTCGGCCTCGGCTGGCTGCTGCGCGTCCGCGGCATGCTGCGCGTCGGGCGGCGGTTGCTGCTCGAAGTAACACCAACTCGCTAGCGTAACCATCGTAGCGTTCGGGCCGCGGGAGAAATCCCGCGGCCTTCTTCGTTGTCCTCAGCCTTCGACGGCGAGATCGTAAAGCATGGTGGGGGAGACCTCCGCGAGGGAATCCACGATGCGGTCGGCGGCGTGCAGCGCCTCGCCGGGATACGTGTTCGTGACCGCGATGCAGCGCATATGCGCGGCTTTCGCGGCGGCCACGCCGGCAACAGAGTCCTCAATGACAACGCACTGCGTCGGGAAGAGCCGAAGCTGCGAGGCAGCGCGCAGGTAAATCTCCGGGTTGGGCTTCGCCTTGGTAATGTCGTCTCCCGTCAGCCACACCGCGAAGTTCGCCGTGTCGAGGCCCGCCTTGGCGAGCGTCGCGCGCGAGCGTTCGCGGCCGCTCCCGGTCGCCAGGCCGATCCGCCAATCGCGGTCCGCGGCCATAAGCGCAATGATCTCCGCAACGCCCGGATAGCGCAAGTCTCCGGCTGCGTCCAGCTCGAGCAGGAAGTGCCGCTTGTGCGCGGCGATCGCCTCCTCGAGATCGACTTCGAGCTTGTAACTCGCGGCGAGCCCCAGCACATGCTTCTTGTGGGTGCCGCCGGTGTACGCGAGATGTTCGGCCAGCGGAATCTCGATCCCATACAATTCGCGAAAGGCCGCCGTCGCCGCGCGCGCGCTGAGCGGCTCGGTGTCGGCAATGACGCCGTCCACGTCGAAGAGCAGCGCGTAGGGCATCGGCCCTCGGCCCCCTCAGACCTGCGCCGCGTTGTACAACTGCAGCGCGTCGACGATCGCGTCTTCGTTTGCCTCGACCGTGATGGGTTCCTCGCAGACCTTCATCGCGTTCGACGGATCTTTGAGGCCGTGGCCGGTGAGCACGCAGACCACGCGGAGCCGATCGCCGTGCTGCGGCTCCATCTGGTCAAAGTAACCGTTCTGCGCGAGCTTGAACACGCCCGCGACCGACGCGGCGCTCGCGGGTTCCGCGAAGACGCCCTCGGTGGAGGCCAAGCTGCGCCACGCGCGGCGAATCTGCGCGTCCGAGACCATGCCGATGACGCCCTCGGATTCGTCGCGCGCCTTGACCGCCTTGTCCCAGCTCGCCGGCTTGCCGATGCGAATCGCGGTGGCGAAGGTGCGCGGCTCCTCGACGGGATGGCCCAGCACAATCGGCGCGGCGCCTTCGGCCTGGAAGCCCAACATGCGCGGAAGGTTTTTCGACTTTCCCTTCGCATGATATTCCTTGTAGCCCATCCAGTACGCGCTGATGTTGCCCGCATTGCCGACCGGAACCACGTGGAAATCCGGCGCGAGGCCGTCGAAATCGTCGCAGATTTCAAAGGCGCCGGTCTTCTGCCCTTGCAGGCGGTGCGGATTGACCGAATTGACGAGCGCGATGGGGTGCTTCTCGGTGATCGCGCGGGTGAGTTCGAGCGCACGATCGAAGTTACCCTCGACCTGCACCACCCGCGCGCCGTGGATCATCGCTTGCGAAAGTTTGCCCTTGGAAATTTTCCCGCGCGGAATGAGCACGATGCATTGCAGGCCCGCGCGCGCGGCGTAGGCCGCGGCCGAGGCCGAGGTGTTTCCGGTCGACGCGCACATGATTGCCTTGTAACCCTCGTGCACCGTCATCGTGACGGCCATGGTCATGCCGCGGTCCTTGAAGGACCCCGTCGGATTCAGACCCTCGTACTTGAGCCAGAGATCCACGCGCGGATGAATGCGCCCCGCAAGGACCGGCGCCGGGATGAGCGGGGTCGATCCCTCGTTCAGGCTGATGATGCGCGCGCCCCGCGGGAGGTCGAGGAACTCCCGGTAGCGTT
>VFKU01000118.1 GCA_009885415.1 Rhodothermota bacterium | reverse complement strand
GGCTCGGTGTGGGCAAGAAACGCGTTCAGGAGATCGCAGAGCGCCTGCGCGTTGGACAGGTCGGCGCGTTGTTCTTCTTTCCCATTTTGGATGAGGACGGCCGTCTTGGTGTCCTCGAAGATGATGTTTGAGTTCGGATAGCCCTTCTTGAGCTTCTTCCGGACTTCAGCGTCGAGGTCGTCGCTGGTGTCTTTCGCTTCCCAGTAACCGCGCGGCATGTTGAAATCGTCGCGGAGCGTGCCGTCGGGGACGACACGCGGACCATCGGGAGCGCCGGGGCGGTGGCCAAGTTCCGGGACGAGGGTCCACTTGCGGGACTTCTTGGCGGTTTCGGTGAGGAGGTGTTGGAATGCGCCGCGGAGACCGGTCTCGTGCTTGACCTTTTGTTTGCCGAGGGCGGCGAGGGTTTCGTAGTAAGTCTTGATGGGTTTGTGATTCGGCTTGATCTGATCCGGCATAGGACAGATTATGTCCTACTTTCTTTCTGGGAAGAAAGAAAGTAGCAAAGAAAGACCGGATGGGGCGCGGGAGGACGAGATTGCTTCGTCGCAACCGCACTCCTCGCAATGACAAGTGGGACGGGGCCCCGCCCCTACGATTTCTTCATCGGCTGGAAGCCGATGCCACCAAATGGCGTCGACCAAGGGTGCCGAGCGTCTCGGGTTCAGCTCGTGCTGGCTGAGGCGCGCTGGCCGGCGAGGGCAATCAAGCGGCGGCCGTATTCGATGTAGCTGCGGTATTGGACGGTGGTGTCGTCGGCGGTTTTTCCGGTGTGGATGATGGCGGTGAGGTGGGGCTCGATGGAGACGCCGCCGGTGTAAGCGCGATCGCGGAGGTCGTTGAGGACTTCGAGGACGTGGCCTTCGCCTTCGCCGCAGTAGCAGTACTCGATGCCGTTTTTTGTGTGGCGGCCGTCCTTGACGTGGACGTAGGCGATGTCCGTGTGGACTTTTTGGTAATACTCCCAGGTGTCCTGGCCGTAGTCGACCGGGTTGCCGGTGTCGAAGACGAGTTTGAGGGCGGGGCTGGCGACTTCGCCGAGGAGCACGATGCTGTTTTCGGCGGAGAGCCCGCCCCAGCCGGAGCAATTCTCGTGCACGAGCGTGATGCCGGCGTCCTCGGCCATGCCCGCGAGGTATTTCATGCGCGCGATGGATTCGCGGCGCCACTTCTGCTCGGGCCACGGTTCGTCGGGGTGGTTGGGGTAGCTCATCACGCGGATGAGGGTGCACTTGAGGCGTTTCATGCGGGGGATCGCGCGTTTGAGGTCGGCGCGATCGATCTCGATGTCGCAGGTGATCGGCCGTGCCCAATTGGCGATCGCGCTGCCGAGACAGGAAATCTGCACCCCGGCCTCGTCAATCGCGCCCGCGATCCGCGCGAAGGCGTTGTCGTCGCACTGCGTGATGTTGACGCCGTCGACGATGCGCAGCTCGAGATGCTTCCATCCGAGCTCGCGCTGCGCGCGGATCTGCGTCTGGAGATCCGCGCCCGCTTCGTCGCCGATGCCGCTGAAAAACATGATGGAGTTCGAGTTCCTATCTTCTTGATTCGCGAAGTATATCGTCTCCGCGTGGGGCGAGAGAAACGAGAGGCCCCAGCGCGTCGCCGCGCTGGGGCCAGTCTCAAAAGGTCTGGATTGCGATTACATTGGACGAACGTTGGCGGCCTCGGGGCCCTTCTTGCCCTCGCGCTCCTCGAACTCCACTTTCTGGTTGTCCTGAAGGCTGCGATAGCCCTCGCCGACGATGTTGGAGAAGTGGACAAAGAGA
Organism: Rhodothermota bacterium; assembly: GCA_009885415.1. Taxonomy (GTDB): domain Bacteria; phylum Hydrogenedentota; class Hydrogenedentia; order Hydrogenedentales; genus VFKU01. The sequence continues at coordinate 4,601 of VFKU01000118.1, read as the reverse complement.
TCCTTCCCCCCGCCGTCCGGGGTGACGAACCCGTAGCCCTTCTCGCTGTTGAACCATTTCACTGTTCCGAATGCCACTTGCCTTCTCCTTGTTCCATCATCGCCCGGAGTCCGGGCCTCGCCATGTCCCCACGTGCGCCGTTGACCCGGCCCACCGGGGACACACTTGAGCCTGGCCCATTAATACGCGTGCAGTTTAACCGAATTCTTGGCAAGAAGCAACGGGGAATAGAGGGGCAGCACCGCACACAATAACTTGCAAATGTGGCCTATTTTAGCGATTTCCGGATAGTGTGCGGGGATCGTGTCCGGATGAAGGGAGTCGCACTTGGGCCGGAGACCTCGTCTAAATCTCGGCGTTGGCAAGCTGCTCGATGGCCTTGCGCCCGACGCTGTCGGGCGTCAGCCGCGCGAGAAAATTCCGCAAGGCACAGGCCGGCGCCGACTCCCATTGCGCGACCACACCGAAGCGACGCGATCGCGTTTGAACAAAATCCACGCGCTCCCGGCGGCGCGCTTCATAGCGCTGGAGCGTGGCGGGGACGTCGGCGGTGCCGGCGAGTTCCTCCGCGAGGACGAAGGCGTCCTCGATCGCCATCGCCGCGCCCTGGCCCATGTTCGGTGTCATCGCGTGCGCCGCGTCGCCCAGAAGCGCGACGCGTCCCTTGACCCAGGTGTCGAGCCAGACCTCCTCGAGATCGTTCCAGAGCAACTGGTCCGCGGATTCCAACGACGCGAGAAGTTCCGGCGCGGGGCCTTCGAAGCCCGCGAAAAGTTTTCGGAAATCCTGGAGCGAAATGTTGCGCTGGGTCGAATCGTTCTGCGGCGCGTTCAGCGTCGTAAAGCAGTAGACGCGGCCGTCACCCAGCGGCACGATGCCGAAGCGGCGTCCGCGTCCCCACATTTCCCATGTGTCGGCATTCTTGAATTCGCCGCGCGCCACAAAGCGCCAGCACGTATAGCCCGAGTAGTAGAGCGGCGATTCGCCGAAGGTGAGCCAGCGCGTGACGGAGCGGATGCCGTCGGCGCCGATCACGGCGTCGAATTCGCCGCGCGCGCCGTCGCTGAATTGCACCGCCACGCGCGACGCGTCCTGCTCGATCGCCTTGAGGGTCGTATTAAGCCGGATGGACGCCGGGTCGACGCCGGTCAGTAGCGCCTCGTGAAGCGCAGCGCGGTGCAGCGCATAGGCGCGGCCCGCGTCGTTCGGCAGCGAGCGAAGATTCAGCGCGGTAAGCGTCCGCCCGCGCGCATCGGTCACCCGTGCCGCGCCCACCTCAAGTCCGCGCCGCGCCACCGCGCCCGCCAGTCCGATGCGCCCGAGCACCTTCATCGCATTCAGCCCCAGCACAATCCCTGCGCCCACCGGCGCCCACGCCGCCGCGCGCTCGACCACCTCGGCGTGAATGCCTTTCAGGCGCAGCGCCGCCGCGAGCGTCAGCCCGCCGATCCCGCCGCCAACGATGAGAATGCGCATGGATACTATTCCAGATTCCCGCATAAAAACCGGAATACTACCGCGAGCGGGCAGAGGCGGACAACGAAGGCAGAATGACTCAGATGAATTTCTTCAGATACTCGTAACTCCGTCCCGCGATTCCCGTCGGGCCCATGTCGAAATCGAAGACCTCGACGGAGACGTAGCCGTCGTAATTGATGTTCTTGAGGGCCTGGATGATCGGCGCGAAATTTACGCGGCCGAAACCGGGGCCTTTTAGGTTTTCGTCGTTGGCGTGGTAGTGACGGAGATATTTGGCGTATTTCTTGATCGTGTCGGGCCGGGAGAGCGGCTCCTTTGTCATCGCTTTCGTGTCGAGGACGAGCTGGAAGTTCGGGTGCCCGATCGCGTCGATGAGTTCGACCGTCTGCGCGACGGTGCTGCAGAAGTCGGTCTCTGTGGGCGCGAGTTGCTCCATGCACAGCGTGACGCCGCGGGCCTCGAGCACCGGCAATACCTTGGTGAAGACCTCGCGGGCGTTGTCGAAAGCCTTGGCGTAGGGCATGCCCTCTTCGAGGCCGCGCTGTTTGGGCGAGCCGAAGATCATCCGCGTGCCGCCGAGGTCGCCGCAGTAGTTCGTCAGGTCGATGAGGTACTGCGCGGTGCGCGCGCGGACCGCGTCGTCCGCCGTGGTGAGGTGCAGGCCCTCGGGGCCGACCAGGAGCCAGTGCAAGCCGATGATTTCGAGGTTGCCTTCCTGCGCGATGCGGCGCATCTCTTCGCGCTGCTTGGCGGTGATCTCGTTCACGTCTTGCGCGAAGGTGAAGGGGGCAATCTCCGCGCCGTGGTAGCCCACGTCCGCGACGTAGTCGACGGTGCGCTGCCAGTTGTTCCAGTTCTTGAAAATTTCGTTGCAGATGCCGATTTTCACGCGAAGACCCTTTTTAGCCACGGATTTAACGGATTGGACGGATCAGGTACCGGAAGGTGCAAGTTCTCGCCGCAACACGCTGAAGACAATAAACCACAATTCGATTCTGATGATATAGAGACAACCTCAATCAATTATCGCTTCTCCCTTATCTCTTATTCCTTCCCTTCAACAAATATCGGCATTCATCGATAAACTCGTAACTCTCCATCCCACATCGGATCGATCCGTCCAATCCGTGGCTAAAAATCACTTGACCTGGATCGTGCGGCCGGATTTCGCGCTCTTATATATAGCCTCGATGAGCGCGATCGCCTTGCGGCCTTCGCGGCCGTCGATCGCGGGCGGACGGCCCGTGCGGATCGCGCGGACGAAATCCTCGATTTGCCGGCGGTGGCCCTCGATCTTGAGGCCCTTGAGCGGATCGCCGGCGCCCGTGCCGAGTTCGGATTCACCCTTCATCGCAGCGACGATCTTCTTGTCCTCCACGCGTTTCTTCACGAAGTCCCAAAACACGAGCTTGCCGTCCTCGATGACCGCGCTGCCTTGCGTGCCGTGGATCTCGACGCGCGCGGGGTGGCCGGGGTAGATCGCCGTGCTGCCTTCGATGACGCCGTGCGCGCCGTTCTCGAATTCGAGCATCACGGTGGCGAGGTCCTCGACCTCGATACGCTCGTGCGCGACGGTGGCGATGCGCGCGTAGACGCTCTTCACCGGGCCCATGAACCATTGGAGCAGGTCGATCTGGTGGATGCCTTGGTTCATCAGCGCGCCGCCGCCGTCGAGCTTCCACGTGCCGCGCCACGCGCCGGAATCGTAGTAGGCCTGCGAGCGGTACCACTTGATGTAGGCGTCGCCGAGGACGAGTTTTCCGAAGCGGCCCTGATCGAGCGCTTTGCGCAGGTGCTGCGCGGCTTCGGCGAAGCGGTACTGGAAGATGCAGCCGAGCATCACGCCGGATTTTTCGCAGGCGCGCAGGATGCGATCGACGCGGGCCGTGGTGATTTCGAGGGGCTTCTCAGACATCACGTGCTTGCCCGCGCGCGCGACTTTTTCGGCGAGGTCGGCGCGCAGTCCGCTGGGCACACAGAGCGACACGGCGTGCAGGCCGGGGTGTTTGAGTATCTCAGCGAGATCGGTGTAGGGCGTGCCGCCGTATTGCTTGGCGAAATCGCGCGCAAGCTCCGCGCGCGTGTCGCACACGGCGACCAGCCTTGCGCCTTTGATCGCGTTGACGCATTGCGCGTGGATCGGGCCGATGTTGCCCAGGCCGACGATGCCGTAACCGACTTCTTTCATGCGGTGCTCCTTGTGCGAGGGGGATTGTAGCAAACGACACGCGGTCGCGCGGGAGCGCGACCCTCCCCTTGGCGCGCGCGATTCGTCCGATCGCGTGGGCGGGCCGCCCATGCCACGAAGGGGCGCGCGGCTTGCCCGGCCCGGCGTCGCCTGTTACCATGCGGCGTTTCTTCGGAGGCGGCGCGCGGATGATACTTGGGCTGAGCGTTTGGGACTGGGTCGCGTTGGTCCTGTACTTCGTTTCGACGATCGTGGTCGGCGTGTGGACCGTGCGCCGGGTGAAGGACACGGCCGACTTTTTCATGGGCGGCCGCCGCTTCGGCAAGACCTTCATGGTGTTCTACGCTTTCGGCGCGGGCACGAGCGGCAACGATGCGGTCGGCGTTTCCTCCAAGACCTACACCACCGGCATGTCGGGCATTTGGTACCAGTGGCTGTGGCTGTTTTGCACGCCGTTTTACTGGCTGATCGCGCCCGTCATGCGGCGCATGCGCTGCCTGACCACCGGCGACTACTTCGAGCACCGCTACGATGGCAGCGTCGCCGCGCTGTACACGGTGGTTGGCGTGCTGCAACTCACCGTGAACATCGGCGTCATCTCGCTCGGCGCGGGCTCGATGATCGAGGGCATCACCGGCGGCGCGATTCCCAAGAACTACGCCATCCTCGCGATGGCCGCGCTCTATATGATCTACGGCGTCGCGGGCGGATTGGCCGCGGCGATCGTGACCGACCTCGTGCAGGGCATTCTCACGATTGTGCTCTCGTTCATCTTGATTCCCGGCGCGCTCGAGAAGGCGGGAGGCTTCACCGGGTTGCACGACGTGATCGGGCGCGAGTTTGCCGACAAGAACATGTTCAGTCTGTCGACGCCGGGCGAGATCAACCTGTTCTGGATCGCGATGCTCGGGCTGAATTCGCTGATTGGCATCGT
>VFKU01000751.1 GCA_009885415.1 Rhodothermota bacterium | reverse complement strand
TGCCGGCGGTGGCAAAGGGACTGCCCATGCTGATGACCTGGCGGCTGGCGTGCGGCAGGCGGCGCGCGATTTCACGCGCGTAGATGCCGCCGAGACTCCACCCGATCAGGCTAATCGTTTGATTCGTCTGGCGAAAGATTTCCTCGGTGCGCGTGTACATGCGCTCTTCGAGGTCACCCGCGAGGCCCCAGTTCCGACCGAGTTCCCATGCGAAGACCTCGTAGCCGAGGCTGGAGAGATAGCGGCGCAAGGGCGCGGTCGAAATGTCCGACGCGGTGAATCCCGGCAGGACCAACACCGGATGGCCGTCTCCCCGCGGCACGCGACGGAGCAGCGGGAGTGCCGCGGGCAAGGTCGCCAATTCCCCCAGCGCGCGCTGCAACTCGATCGCCGTCAGGAAGAGCGACGGCGGCTTCGGTCGATCGAATTCTTCGGACATGCCGGATTCTTTCATCGGTTCACCGAGGCCCTTCGATCACGCCTCGGTGCGTGTATTCGCCAGTTGTTGTTCCAAGGCATCGAGCCGCGCGCGCAGCTCGCTCAATTCACTCGATGCGCTCGCCGCCGGTTCCGGCGACGCGGGTGCGGTGGAGTCTCGCGCAGCCGTCCATGGAAAAACACTGGTGGCAGCACCCCCGAAAAATTTCTGCAAGGCCTCGAGTGGTCCGAGCGAGATCGCGCGCGCGGGTGCGAGCCGGCCCCGCAAGTCCTGGTGCGCGCGCAGGTAGAGATCCAACGCGAAGCGGAAATAGCTGGTCAGCATCTGTTGCTGCGCGCGGCCGCTGGCCATGATCATCTGCCGGAGCAAATCGGTTGGCAGGGCCGAGTCCTTGTCCTTCGCGCCATCGACGATAATCTGCGTGAGCACCACGCGCGTGAGGTCCTCGCCCGACTTGGCATCGACGACCTGTACCTCCTCGCCCTCGCGGATGATCTGCGCCACTTCGTCCAGGTTCACGTACTTGCTGGAGGTGGTATCGTAGAGGCGGCGGTTCTCATATTTCTTAATGACGATCATTTGTGTAAAGGCCCGGGCTGCTGTGGCGCACAATGAATAGCGCTGCAACGCAATAAGACAGTATCACAAAAATATGGCCTTGACAAGCTAAATAGTTTCGGTTATGATTCCGGAAATGCTGCAAAGCAGCATTGCGAACTACACCTTGTCAACCCTCTACATCGCAAGGAGTTAAGGCCATGGAAGCCACCGTAATCGACCCGACCACCACTGAATCGACGCCCGAGACGCCCGCGATCTCGCGGATCACGCGCGAAGGTCTGAAGGGTCTGTTCAAGGCGCAGAACATTCTCCTGGAGTTCGCCGCCGAGCAGAATGCGATTGCCTTCAAGGCGGTGCGCGAGCGCATCAAGCCGGTAGAGGCGGCGCCGGCGAACGCGCTGATCAATTCCGTCGAGGAAATTTTCGAGGGCATCGTTTCAATGCAGAAATCGATCGTGGATCTCGGCGCGGAGCGCCTCGAGCGCGGAGCGATCGCGGAAGAGGAAGCCGCGCCGGTCAAGGAAAAACGCAGTTTCCCATCGCTGCCACTTGGTGAACTGCTGCGCAAAAACTTTGAGACGACGGTCGAGGCGCAACGCGAAGTCCTCGGTCTGGTCGAAAAGCAGAGCAAGCTCGGCGTGAAGGCGGCGGACGAGTTCACGCGCTTCACCGCGGGCAAGACACTCAAGGGCCTTGCTTCGATGGCGAAAGAGTCGATCGATAACGTGATCGGCGCGCAGGGTCGCCTGATTGATCTTGCCGCGCGCCAGGGGAAGGACGCGATCGAGGTGTTGACGCGCAGCGTTGCGAAGGGCTACTCGAAGGATCTCGCGCGGCACGCGGAAGAGGGCATTGAGAATTTTCGCCTCGCGCAGAAGCGCCTTCTCGACGTCGCCGGCGAGTTGAACGAGCGTTCCTACGGCCGCGCAGAAGCGAAGAGCGAAGAGACCGCACCTTCAAAGCTCGCCAGCCGCGTGCAGAGCGGTATCGAGCGGGTGATCAAGTCGCAGAACGAGATGTTAGATGCCGGCCTTCGCGCGGTGAATCGGTCGAAGACGGTGCAGAATTAAAGGTCCAACCCAGCAGGTTTTTTGTAGGCGGGAGCGGCGCGAGAGATCGCGCCGCTCCTGTTTTTTGGGGTTCTGATTTTCGAGGTGGGGATGACGGTATGACGCCGCCGAGCTTTGCTCGGCTTGGTAAAAGCGGCAGCTATCCCTGCCGCAGTCCAAGGAGGCCTGCTTGGATGCGGATTAGACGGCGAAAGTTCTTTTGACCGGGAGCGTTAGTCGGAAGCCGACCCAGCCGTCTTTGGTGGGTTCGAGGGTCAGGTCGCCGCCGTGGCCCCGGGCGATTTCGCGCGCGAGGCTCAGCCCGAGGCCCGTGCCGCCGACTTTTCGGGCGCGGGAGGTGTCGACGCGGTAGAAGCGATCGAAGATGCGTTCGCGGTCGGCGTCCGGGATGGGCTTGCTCGTGTTCCAGACGGTGAAGACCGCGGTGTTGTCCTTGCGGCGCAGGCGAAAGCGGATTTTTCCAGACTTCACATTGTATTTGATCGCGTTGCTGCACAAGTTCTGCAAGACCTGGCGGAGCAGGGCTTCATCAGCCTCGATGCGCACTTCGGGTTCGATCTCGGCCGAGATGTCCAGCGAAGGCGCGAGGATTCGGGTGTCCTCGCAGGTATCTTCAATCGCCTCGCTTAGATTTACCGGCGCCAAGCTCGGCGTCAATTGCCCGGCGTCGGCCCGCGCGAGAAGTAGCAGTTTTCCGACGATCGTTTTCAGGCGTTGTACTTCTTCGAGCAGTTTTGAATACGTCTCCTGACGATCGGAACCGGCGGCCTCTTTGCGCAGGGCTTCTTCGAGATGCCCTTGCAGAATCGACAACGGCGTTTTCAGTTCATGCGCCGCGTCCGCGCTGAAGCGCACGGCCTGGGAGAAACTTCCTTCCAGTCGCGCCATCATCGCATTGAACTGCTGCGTTAATTGCCGCAGCTCGGGATCGCGCGCTTCCTCGGGCACCCGCTGATTGAGCCCGCGCGCCGAGACGCCCGCGATTGCGCGGCTGAGGCGGCGGACGGGCGCGAGCGCCTGGTTTGACACGGCCCACGCGCCGAGCACGATTCCCAAGAGGGCCAGAGCCGATGCGCTGAGGAAGGTCGCGCGCACCGTCGCCATCTCGCGGCGAAAGTCATCGAGTAAAATCCCCACGACGAGGGTCGCGTGCGGCGCGCCCAGTTCCGCGATCCGCCAGGCGCCGTCCGGCAGGTCGCGCGACGAAAACATCGGTGTGCGGAGAGGCGGAGGATACGCGCGGGGCCCTTGCCCGGGACGACGATCCTCGGGCCGCGGCGGCGGCCCACCGTCACGTCGAAATTCGTCCCGCAGTTCACCGTCGCGCTGAACATCGTCCGGCGGAGGGCCGCGATCTTCGGGCCGATCGAATTCTCCCGGGCCCGGTGGCCGTCTGGGGCCGTCTCGGCCGGGTCCGGAACCGTCGCGCGGTGGAGGCGGCCGGCCATTTTCACGAAAGGGATCGGGCCGCGGAGGCCCGCCGTTGAATCCGCCGCTGCGCGGAGGACGATCGGATCCGGAGCGCTCAGGCGGCGCTTTGAAATCCTCGCGCGGCAGTCCCTCGGGCCAGTAGGCCGATTGTGCGAGCGTTTCGCCTTCGCGGCCGAGGACGAGCATGAGATGCGCACGCCCCGTGTCCGAGCGCGACAGTAGCGCGAGCGATCGATCGAGTTCCGGCCACTCTTCACGGCGCTCGGGTTTGAGCAGGGTGCGCTCACCGAAATTGCGCAACTGCGCGTCGATTTCCTGGAGCCCTGCCTCATACAGCCGCGCGTAGGTCCATGCGGCGAACACGGCAAGCGCCGCGCCCGAGAGGCCGGCGGAGACGAGCATCAGGCGCGCGCGCAGCGACTTCAGCATGGCCCGGTCCCGTCGTCCTGCGCTGCGGCGGCGAAACGATACCCGACACCGCGCAGCGTCTCGATATAGCGATTCGGTTCGCTCGGCGCGAGTTTTTTTCGAAGGCGCTGGATGTGTACGTCCACGAGGTTGGTGCTCGGATCGAAGTGGTAGCCCCACACGTGCTCGATGATCTGCGTGCGGGTGAGCACGCGCCCCGGCGAGCGCATCAGATATTCGAGCAGATTGAATTCGCGCGAGGTGAGCGTGATCGCCGCATCGCCGCGGCGCACTTCTCGCGTGAGCAGGTTGACGGAGAGGTCCTTCGCGCGCATCACGCTTTGCTCGGTGCCCGAGGCCCGCCGGACGACCGCATGAATTCGCGCGACCAGTTCTTCGACGAAGAACGGTTTTGCGAGGTAGTCGTCCGCGCCGAGGTTGAGGCCTTCGACGCGCTCATCGAGCCCCGAGCGCGCAGTGAGCAGGATCACAGGGACCGCGTTTTTCTCCTGCCGGAGCCCGCGCAATACACTGAGGCCATCGCGTCCCGGAAGCATGATGTCGAGGACGACCGCGTCGTAGGGGTGCGACTGGATTTGTTCGTAGGCCTCGTCGCCGCGCTCGCAGACGTCCACCGAAAAGCCCCGTTCTTCGAGGCCCCGCCGGACAAAACCGGAGATTTTCTCTTCATCTTCGACGACGAGGATCCGCATACATCGGAAGTATATCAGCGGATCGCGGCCGCCGCGCGTCCCGAAGATTACGATTTTGTAATGAACGCGCGCGATTGCCCGTCATCTTCGCCCGCTACACTCCGCTTGTGAAATCGCCGAGCGATCGGTCACCAGAAAGGAATCTCGCCATGAACGCAAAGACGCTCTTCCAAAACGTACGCAGTACCGCAGCGGCCGCGCTTGGGGTCGCGGGGGTCTTCGGCGCGACCTTCGCCGTCACGACCCTTGTCGCCTCCGCGGCCGAGGAACAGACCCCCGCGCCGCCGGCCGCTGGCGTCGAGGTTCAGACGCCCGCGCCGCCGCCCGCTCCTCGATCCGACGCTCCTCCGCCGCGGCCTGGACGGCCGGCGTTCAAGGACGTGGATGCGAACGGAGACGGTTCGATCACTGCGCAGGAGTTTGACGCATTCCGCCCGGCGGGACCGCCGCCGGCGCGATTCAACGACGGTGCGCGCGGCGGACGCCCGGGCGACGAAGGGCGAGGCGGAGACTATCGCGGAGATCGTTTCGATGGGCGCGACGATCGTTACGGTCCGCCACCGGCGCCGGACGATCGCTATGGCCCGCCCCGAGGTCCGCGCGGCGGAGGTCGTGGCGGTGAATTCGGCCGCTCGGATGAGCACGGCGGAGGCGCGTGCGATTGTCCGCGCGGTCCTCAGGGCGCGGGAGAGCGTGACGGCGGCCCGCGGCCCCGTGGGGGTCCCGGCGGCCGCGAATTTGCACCGCGTCCCGGAGGCCCCGACGACGGTTACGGTCCTCCGGAGGGCCGTCGCGGACCGCCGCGCGGTCCCGGCGAGTAAGTTTGCAGTAGAAATCGAAACGAAGGACTAGGGAGGAGATCCCCATGGAAGCCGCCAACGAAATACGCGTCTCGGAACTGTGGAGGCCAAGGCGTCGGGGCCGAGTCTATCGCACCGTGACGCTCGCGGCAGCGCTCTTCTCTCTGTCTCTCGCGGCCATCGGGCAAGGGCCGCCCCCGCCCCCGCCTCCTCCGCCCGTTGGCCTGCCGCCGGTGCCGTTTCCCAATGAGAATCCGCCGTCGGAGGCCAAGCGCGTGCTCGGGAAGATGTTGTTCTGGGACGAGCAGCTTTCGAGCGACAACACGATGTCGTGCGGGACGTGTCACCGGCCTGCTTTCGCGGGCGCCGATCCTCGGCTCGCGATCAACCCCGGCTTCGATGGGTTCTTCGCGACGGCCGACGACGTGATCGGATCGCCCGGCGTGGTCCGACGCGATGTGAACAACAACCCGATCGCGGATGCCGTGTTTGGTCTCAATCCGCAGGTCACCGGTCGTACGGCGCAGTCCTATTTTGGCGCGATGTTCGCGCCAAACAATTTCTGGGACGGCCGCGCAACTTCTACCTTTGCCGATCCCGAGAATCCGGGGACGAACGCGATTCTCGCCGGCGGAGGGCTCGAGAGCCAGGCGGTCGGGCCGATCTTGAGTCGCGCGGAAATGGCCCACGATGGCCGGACTTGGGAAGAGGTGCGCACGAAGTTGCAGACGGTCATCCCGATGCTGCTCGCGTCGAACATCACGCCCGACGTCCAACAGGCGCTCGACGCCGGGCCGACCTACGAGCAGCTCTTCACCAACGCCTTTGGCGACGCCAACATTACGGCCGTACGCATCGCGTTCGCCATCGCGACTTATGAGAGGTCGCTCTTGGCGGACCAGACGCCCTGGGACTTCTTCGTCGCGGGGAATCCGAATGCATTGACTACGGGGCAGCGTCAGGGTTTCGAGTTCTTGCGCGACAACACGGCCTGTTTCCGTTGCCACCGGCCGCCGCTGTTCACCGACAACAATTTCCACAACATCGGGCTGCGGCCGTCGATCGAGGATTTGGGCCGCCAGGCGATCACGAACAATCCGAACGATCGCGGGCGCTTCAAGACCCCGAGCCTGCGCAACGTCGGCCTGCGCGAGACGCTGATGCACAACGGCCAGATCACGGGGGTGCAGGACGCGCTCAATTTTTACAACGCGGGCACGCAGAACACCGGGCACACGCAATTCACGCAGGACCAGACGCCGATTCCGGGACAGGGGCCGATTCAATTCGTGAGCCAGATCAACATTCCTTCGAATGTGCAACCGGCCATCGTCGATTTCCTGACCAACGGCCTCACCGATCCGCGCGTGGCGGCGGAGCAGCCGCCCTTCGACCGGCCGCTGTTGCTGAGCGAGATGTCTCCGGTGGCCGAGGTCTTCGTGGATTTCGCGTTCAACGGTCCCGAGAATGGCGGCGTCTCGAACCCCTACGACACGATTCAGGAAGCGCTGGTCCACGTGCAGAATGCCGGCACGATTCGAATCGAGGCGGGCAACGCGCCGGTGGCATTGACGCTCGACAAGCCGGTCACACTGCGGGCGCAGAACGGTACGGTCACGATCGGCGCCGGGGCGGCGCGATCGGCGCCGGCGAACGCAGTGCGCGTCGGATTCATCTCGTCGGGCGCGAACTAGCGCGGGCTTGAATCCGAACGAAGTGAACGAGCGACAACGGCGGGGACCGCGTCTCCGCCGTTGTCTTGTCAGCCCTGGTATTCGATCTTCGAAAAATCCGGTACGCGCTTTTCGAGGAAGGCGGCGATGGCCTCGCGGTTCGCCGGGCCGCCGGCGATTCCGGCGATGATTTCCGTTTCATATTGGCGTGCACGCTTCACGCCTTGCAAGCGCGCGTCGAGCAGGAGCTTCTTGGTGGCCACGAGGGAGGTGATCGGCATAGCGGCGATCTGTTCGGCGAGTTGCATGGTTTCCGCGGCGAGCGATTCGTCGGGCACGCAGCGCCAGACGAGACCGATCCGCTGCGCTTCATCGGCGCTGACCCAATTGGCTGTGTAGAGCATGTGCGCCGTCGCCGCCCATCCGATCGCGGCGGGGAAGAGGTAGGAACTGCCGGCCTCGGTGGCGATGCCGAGGCTGACAAAGGGCGCGCGCAGCCGGGCGGATTGCGCGATGAGCACGAGGTCGCAGTGCAGCAGCATGGTGACGCCGATGCCGATACCGAGGCCGTTCACCGAAGCGATGAGCGGTTTTGGAAACGTTTGCAGGACTTCCATGAAGGGCTGAAAGCCGTGCTGCTTGCCGTCGGTGTGTTTGGGCGGGTTGCCGAGTTCTTCGAGGTCTTGCCCGGCGGAAAAGGCGCGGCCGGCGCCGGTGACGATGACGACGGAGACGCGGGGATGCGCGGCGGCATCGCGCAGTGCCTGCGCGAGCGCGTCGTATTGCGCGTCATTGAAAGCGTTCAACTGTTTGGGGCGGTTTAGCGTCAAGACACGCACCCGCCCGCGATCTTCGACCAACACCAAATCGTTCGCGCTCATGAGATTCCCCTGACTCGTTCCGGGTGGCCGGACCATTTCCAGGCCATCGTGGGCCGGGACAATCCTAGCATTACTCCGCCGAGGGCGGAGGCGTGGAGCCACATCTGATCCGCGGGCTGGTTCGCCGCGCGGCTGGCGGGGCGATCGACGGTGATGCCCGCGCCTTGCGCCTGGGCGCGTTGCTCGATCGCGAGCATGTTTGCGGTTTCCGCGAAGCACATGTAGAAGGAGGGGCCGCTCTTCTTGAAAAAACGTCCCATCGTCTTCTGCTCGTCGAAGGGGTGGATGACCTCGAAGCGGTGGAGGTTGTCCGGCGAGAAGAGGGTCAGCACGCCGTCGTAGCCAAATTCTTTCGACGCGATCGGAGTGAAATGAGAAGCGTTCAGGCTGAAAAGTTCGGCGAAACGCGCGGTGATTCCCGGAACATCGTCCGCGAGCAGCGTGGCTTCGTAGAGAAAGTCGATCAGGCCGACGCGATCGCGCTGCACAGAAGGGCTGAGGACGAGGGGGAAATCGACGCCGAGCGCGGCGGCGGCATTGAGATAGGCCTTGCCGTTTTCGAGGTGCGGGTTGAGTCCGCGCGAGCGAAGGCGGGCCAACACGCCGTCCATGTCGTCCGTGGAAGCGCCGGCCGCGAAGAGATGCGCGCGGCCGCGTTTTTGCAGCGCGGCTTGGATCGGGCCCGCTCCGTCGGGTTCGAGGAATTCGATCTCGCCACGGCCGAGGCGGTAGGTGGTGCGTTTCGCAGCGAGCGCATGCACGCGGTCGGCACCTTGGTGCTCAGCGCCCAGTAAATCCTTCCAGCCCGCGGCGGCGGCGGCGGCGTCCTCGGTCGCGATCTGGATCCGGTCGACTTCTTTCAGCATCGAATGAGTCTCCTTTGGCGCTCAGGCGCGGCGAATGGTGAGGCCGCCATCCACCGGCAGCGCAACGCCGGTGATGAAGGAGGCGGCCGGCAGGCAGAGGCTGAGGGTGGCGTGGGCGACTTCTTCGGGATCGCCGTAGCGCCGCAGCGCCGTGCGGCGGCGGGCATAGACCACCTTGTCTTCGTCGGAGATGCCGGCGGTCATGCCGGTGTTGATCGGGCCGGGACAGACGCAGTTCACCGTGATGCCTTCCTTGCCGAGTTCGATCGCAAGGCTTCGCGTGAGTCCGATGACGCCGGTCTTCGCGGCGGCGTAGGCGCTGTTGCCGCCGGTCGCGCCGAGGCCCTCGGTGGAGGCGATATTGACGATGCGCGCGCCGTCGGACTCGCGGAGGTGGGGGAGCGCCTCGCGGATGATCAGGACCTGCGCGGTGAGGAGCACCTTGTGCGTCAGTTCCCAGGTGTCCATGTAGTGCGCGGCGTCGACCGGCGTGGGGATCGCGATGCCGGCGTTGTTCACGAGGATGTCGATCCCGCCGAATTCGCGCGCGACCGCGGCAACGACCTCGCGGATTTCCTCCGGATTGGAGACATCGAGCTTCCAAGCCTTCGCTTGGCCGCCGGCCTCGCGGATTTTCGCGGCGACGGTCTCCGCGCCTTCGTGGTGGAGATCGGTGACGGCGACGCGCGCGCCTTCGTCGGCGAAGAGCATCGCAGTCGCGCGGCCCATGCCGCTGGCACAGCCCGTGATCAGTACGCGCCGCCCGGCAACGCTGCGGCTGAGTTTGGAGAGTTTGGGCATTGGGTCACGCCTCCGTGTCGTACACAGGTTTGCGTTTTTCGGTGAAGGCTTTGGCGGCGACGCGGAAATCGCCGCTGAGGACGCCGAGGGTTTGTGTGCGGTTTTCCATGTAGAGCGCGGCCTCCAGGCTCTGCGCGTCGATGGATTGGTTGAGGACCTCTTTGGTCATGCGCAGGCCGAAGGGACTTTTCTCGAGCATGAGGCGCGCGGTTTCCATGGCGGAGTTCAGCGCTTCGCCGTCGGGGACGACGCGCGAGACGTAACCGATGCGCAGGGCTTCCTCGGCGTCCATCGTCCGCCCGGTGTAGAGAAGGTCGGCCGCGCGCGAGAGGCCGATGAGGCGCGGCAGGAAGTAGCTGCTGCCGATTTCGCCGGAGCTGAGGCCGACGTTGATGTAGGAGCAGATGAAGCGGGCGCTCTGGGCGGCGATGCGGATGTCGGTCGCCATCGTGAGCGAGAATCCGCCGCCGACGGCGACGCCGTTGATCGCGGCGATGATCGGCTGGGGGATGCGGCGCATGTGGAGGACCATGTCGGCGATGAAGCGTTGCGCGCGCATCTGCTTCGAGACGTTGACCGGTTCGCCTTCCGCGCTGCGGCTCGCTTTGAGGTCGGTGCCGGCGCTGAAGCCACGCCCCGCGCCGGTGAGAATCACGACGCGGATCGCGTTCGAGGCTTCCATCTCGCTCAGCGCCGCGTGGATTTCCTCGACGGTTTCGTAATCGAAGGCGTTGAGGCGATCGGGCCGGTTGAGCATGATCACCGCGATGCCCGGCTCTGGCTCGGTGACGGCGAGGGACTTGTATGTGTTCATCGCGTTCTCCTGGCGGTAGAGGGTGTCATACGAATCGCGCACGTAGGGCGTATTCTGGAGTGGACATCCCGCGATCTAAGCAGATGTCCGCCCCGAACGCAACCAGTAGGGACG
>VFKU01000802.1 GCA_009885415.1 Rhodothermota bacterium | reverse complement strand
GACTTGTCCGTCCGGGCCGCTGGGCATTAAGAGCGAGGGCGGCCACGGGGGGCCGCCCCTACTATTTGTGGTCGCGCGGGAGCGCGCCCCTCCCCTATTCGAAGGCGATTTCGCCGAAGCGATCGGGTTGGTGGAAGTCCAGGCGGTCGCCAATGTCGGCCCAGTGGCCCCAGTGGGGATGGGAGGAGTCGTCGGCGCATTTGTAGAAGTTGGCGCGCCAGGTCTGGCCGCTGAGCGGCGCGAGCGGGCCGGTGTATCGTTCGAAGAGTTTCAGCGGGAGGCGGTAAGAAATCGTCCAGACGGTGGGGTTGGGGAGTTCCTCGAGGATAGTATCTTTGAGGGAGGCGTGGACTTGGATCGATGCGGCGAGGTCTTTCGGAATTTCGGTGTATTTGCCGAAGACGCCGTCGGGGCCGCGGGGCTTTTCGACGTACCCGAGGAGGAGCGTCCCGATGGCGTTGAATTCGAAGTTGAAGTAGCCGCGGTCCGCGCGGGGTTTGACGAAGAGCTCGACGCAGGAGTCTTTGTGTGTGGGGGACTGGAAGTCGGTATTGCGTGCGAGGACGTAGCGATCTTCGACGCGAAAGATGACGGCGAGTGCGTTGCCATCGTGCAGGAGGCGGGCTTG
Organism: Rhodothermota bacterium; assembly: GCA_009885415.1. Classification (GTDB taxonomy): domain Bacteria; phylum Hydrogenedentota; class Hydrogenedentia; order Hydrogenedentales; genus VFKU01. The sequence goes on along the minus strand of VFKU01000802.1, from coordinate 1,162 downwards.
CGTACGCGGATGGTGATCGCTGCTCCGGGGATGGAAGCGGGCGACGGTGAGGGTATCGGCGCGGGCCCAGGCGGGATCGTCCCAGGCGGCCGAGATTGGCGGCAGGGTTTCGGTGCAGTGGACGATGTAACGCGCGGGATCGGATTGGGCGAGCATCGCGGCTCCAAGAATGAGGTGGGCGAGGATCACCTCAATAGCCTACAACAGCGGGCGACCCCGTGGAAGTCTAGGTTTTGCCGGGGGCGCGGGCGACGTGACAGAATGCCGGGGCCATGAAAATAAAAAACATTGTGCCGATGCTGGCGACGGAAGATATGGAGGCGTCGATCCGTTTCTATTCGGAGACGCTGGGCTTTGAGTTGCGCGACAAGTTTGAGTCGGGCGGGCGGCTGTGGTGGTGCGAGCTTTCGCGCGATGGGCAGTCGATCATGTTGACGCAGCACGAGGTCGACGTGCGAAAGGCGGGGGCGCGGGAGGGATTCGCGCAGACCGCGATCAATGTGTACTTGAATTCGGGCGTCGAGGCCCTGCATGAGCGGCTCACGGGCGAGGGCCGGGCGGTGTCGGAGCTGCGCGTGACGTTTTATGGGATGAAGGAATTCGACATGCGCGACCCCTCGGGATATACCGTGCTGGTCGGGCAAGAGACGGGCGATCCGCCGACGGTGATAGACGCGAGCGCGCCGCCGTTTTGAGTCTTCTCGCGCATGGACGGGGAGATGCTCCGCTCAGCATGACAAACAGAGACGGCGCCTGCAGTCTCTGAACACGCCGGCGCAGGTTCAATCTTGGAGCAAACGCAGATGAGCGGTCGTGTCGTGGCGCTGAGTGTTTCGGGCGGGCGGCAGGTGCCGCATCACGGAGAGATGGTGGGGACAGGGATTTTCAAGGAGCCGGTGTCGGGGCGGGTGATGGCGCGGCGGCTTGGGTTTGAGGGCGACCGGCAGGTAGACCTGCGGTACCACGGCGGCGAACACAAGGCGGTGTACGTGTATCCGCAGGAGCATTATGCGGTGTGGGCGGCGGAACTCGGGCGCAACGATCTGGGGCCCGGCCAGTTCGGCGAGAACTTGACGACCCAGGGCTGGCTGGAGACGGCGGTGCACCTGGGGGATCGCTTTCGCGCGGGGGAGGCGCTGCTGGAGGTGACGCAGCCGCGCGT
>VFKU01000160.1 GCA_009885415.1 Rhodothermota bacterium | reverse complement strand
CTCGCCGAGATCGGTCTCGACGACGCGCAGACCGGCGGCTTCGAGGGGGTGGTTGAGTTCGATTTCTTCGGTGGTGAGCGATTTTGATTTCGCAATGAGTTTGGCCTTGCGCTCGGTGGCGAGGCGCATCACATAGTCGATCGCGTCCTGGCCGGTGGGCGCGAGATACACCTGTGCGCCGCGTTTCTTGGCGTTGGCGACGAAGCGTGCGAGGAGTTCGTCCTGCTGCTCGAGGCAGCGCTCCTTGGCGGCGCGGACTTCGTGGCGGAAGCCCAGGCCGCCGGGGAGATCGACCAGGCGCGCGGCGCGGTTGTCGCGCCCGCGCTCCATGCAACGATAGAGCGAGTCGCGGCGCGCGGGGTTTTCGATGGCGTGAGAGATGCGATCTTCCAACGTGGCGCCATTCGGATGATCGGTCATGTGGCCTCCGGGTCGAGCGCGGGGTCGAGGATGAGGGCGTGGACGTCCTCCGGGCCGTGGACGCCGAGCGTGAGGCGCAGCTCGATGTCGCCCGTGCGGCTGGGGCCGGAGAGGAAACTGGCGACGCAGTCGCCGTCATTCTCCAAAAATATTTGGCGCAGTCGCGGCGAGGCGTCTTTGAGCGCCGGCACAATTTCGCGGCCGGAGACGACGCCGATGTGGGTGCGGGGCAGGCCCGAGACGAGGCGGGTGGCGTCGTTGCGGCTGACTTCGACGAGGGTGCCGGTCTCCGCGATGGCGAAGTCGATACCGGTCGAGCCGACCTGGGCGCGATCGATGGCGCCGGGAAGCTCCGCGGAGGCGTAGGGCGGGCGGATGATTTTTAGTCCGGTGGGGAGCGTGCAGCGGTCAAGCGCGCTCACGAGCGCCGGAGGCAGTTGGGCGATCGCGAAGCAGGTGGCGCTTCGCTCGGCGCAGATGGTGAGGAGGATGCGCGCGGCGTCGTCCCAGCTCGCGGCGTGGTGGACGTGGCCGCGAAGGGTGGTGAAGACGCGCTCGAATGTGAGTCGAAGATCGTTTTGCATGGGATGAAGAATGGAAGAAACCGGTGGAAAACCGGGCGCATTGTAGCGGAATGAAGGTCGATTCTCTATTCGTGAAAATTTGGGGCGGCGGCGGACGGGTTTGCGCGCCTTCGAGGCATGGTGCATACTGTTTTCGCCGCAGTCTTGCGGGGTTCCGGGGTTCTTCTCATGCGTCTGGAGACCAGTCGATTCGGCGCGATCGAGGTGGAGGATCGCGACATTCTGACGTTTACGCAACCGATCATTGGGTTCCAGGAATTCCGGCGCTTTGTGTTGCTGCGCGGTGCAGGCCTGCACGAGGTGTCGTGGCTGCAATCGATTGACGCCGGGGACCTAGCCTTCATTCTGATGGATCCGCGGTCGGCCGTTCCCGCCTATGAGGTCCATCCGGGCGCGAATGAACTTGCTGAGCTTGCCGTGCAGGCGGCGTCGGAACTCGAGGTATACACCCTGGTCGTGGTGCCGGCGGGGGACGCTACGGCGATTCGGACGAATTTGAAGGCGCCGATTCTGGTGAATCGCCGGCAGCGGCTGGCGAAGCAGGCGATTCTGGAGAACAGCGAGTATCCCGTACGCTTTTTAGTGGGCGAGGCGCGATCGCGCCAGGAGGTGTCTCATGCTCGTGCTGACGCGTAGGGAAAACGAGAGCATCATGATCGGCGACAGCATCGAGGTGAAGCTGCTCGACGTGAAAGACCACCAGGTGAAGATCGGGATCGCAGCGCCGAAGGACGTGGCGGTGCATCGCAAGGAGGTGTACCTGGCGATTCAGGCGGAGAACCAGCAGGCGGCGCAGGCACCGCGGCGCGAAGACCTGCCGAAACTGATTCCGGGCTGAGGGACGATGGAGATTCTTCTGGATGGGCAGCCGTATCCGGGCCTGTGGCCGGCGCCGGGGCCGACGGTGGGCGAGGCGCTGATCGAGATTGATCAGCATTTGCAGGCGAAGGGCCGCGCGATGCAGACCGTCGAGCTGGACGGGGAGAACATCGCCGCGGACGAACTGACGATGGCGGTGGCCGGTACTCCGGGCGCTCAGGTGGGGCGGCTGTGGGTGACGTCGGCGCGGGTAGGCGATTTGGTGTTGGAAGCCATCGGTGAGGTGGAGGCGGTATTGCCGGAGCTTCCGGTCGCGTGTCAGGCGCTGGCGACGGTGTTTGCGGGCGACGACCCCGGCGAGGGGCTGGAGCCGCTCGGGGATTTGCTGGAGATTTGGGAAGGGCTGCGCGAGAGCCGCGAGCGCGTGGCCGGGGCGCTGAACCTTGCGCTGGCGGCGATTCCTTTTGAGGGGGGCACGGCGGAGTCCTACGAGGCAGCGCTTGAGGCGATGATCGGCCGCGTGCACGACGCGGTGGAGAAGCAGGATTTCAAGGCCGCAGCGGACCTGATCGCGTATGACTTGAATGAGTTCGCGGAGCGGGAGCCGGACTTGTTCAAGCAATTGCGCGCGCAGTGTGAGGGCGGGGCGACGGCCTGATCGAGAATCGGGTTTCCGAGAGGATGAGATTGCTTCGTCGCAACCGCGCTCCTCGCAATGACGATCTGCAACTGCGTTTCTCGCGGTTACCGCTTCAGCCGGCCAGTTTGCGGAGGAGTTCTTCGGCGTGGTCTAGGCTGAGGCCGGTGACGGAGCCGTCGAGGAGTCGCGCGACTTCTTCGACGCGCGAGCGGGACTCGACGCGGACGACCTGCGCCGTGGTGACGCCGTTTCTTGTTCCTTTGGCGACGTGGAAGTGGTGGTGTCCGGCGGCGGCGATTTGGGCCAGGTGGGTGATGCAGAGCACCTGGTGCGAGGCGGCGAGTGCGCGGAGGCGCTCCGCGACGCGCGTGGCGACCAGCCCGCCAATGCCTGCGTCGATCTCGTCGAAGATCAGCGAGGGGACGCCGTCGGCCTCGGCGAATACGGATTTCAGCGCGAGCATGACGCGGGAGATTTCGCCGCCCGACGCGACATGGCGCAGCGGCTTGGGCGCGTCGCCGGGGTTGGCGGCGAGCAGGATTTCCACGCGGTCTGCGCCGCGCAGCGTGAGCGGCCCGGGCGAGATTCCGGTCTCGAGCCGGGCACCTTCCATGCCGAGGTCCTGCAGCGAGCGCACCACAAGCTGGTCGAGACGTTTCGCGGCGGCGCGGCGTTTTTTGGTGAGACCCTCGGCCGCGCGCTTGCACTGTTCTTCGAGTTGCGCACATTCGGCCTTGAGTTGTTCGATGATCGCGTCGCGGTTGGCCAGCGTGGCGATTTCTTCCTCGATGCGCGCGCGGTACGCCAGGATTTCCGCGACGGACTCGCCGTATTTCCGTTTGAGATCGCGAATCACGGTGAGCCGCCCATTGAGCGTGTCGAGTTCGCGCGGGTCGAAATCTTCCAAGGTGGTGTAGGGGACGAGGTCCTGCGTCAGCGCTTCGAGTTCGGCCAGGTGTGCGGCCAAGCGCTTTGAGAGCGCATCGAAATCGGGGTGGAACTCCCGGATTTCGTCGAGCGAGGAGAGCGCGGACGAAATCGTATCAATGGCGGAGGCACCGCCCTCAGCGTCGGTCAGCAGCGTGCGGGCCTTGGCGACGGCCTCGAAGATTTTTTCACTGTTCGTCAGGAGCGCGCGCCGGGCGCGCAACTGTTCTTCTTCGCCGGGGAGGAGATGCGCGCGATCGATTTCCTCGGCCTCGAACTGGAGAAATTCGAGACGCCGGACCGGCTCGCGTCCGCCGCCGGATGCGAGGGCTTCGATGCGCGCCTGGGCGTCGCGTAGCGCCTGGACTTGCGTGGCCACCGACTCGCGCGCAGTGGCGAGTTCGCCGTAAGCGTCGAGCAGCGCGAGCTGACGCTCCGTACTAAGGAGCGACTGGTGTTCGTGCTGGCCGTGAAGATCGACGAGTTCGGCGGCGAGCTCGGCGAGCGCGGCCAGAGGCAGGAGGCGTCCGGCGGCGTAGGCCTTGCTGCGGCCTTCGGAAGTGACCGTGCGCGCGAGGATCAGTTCGCCGTCCTCGATTTCCAGGCCGTGCTGCTCGATGAGCTCGGCGAGCGGCGGCGTGACGGTCTCCAACGCGAAGACCGCCTCGACATCGGCGCGCGCGGCGCCGGTGCGGACGACCTCGCTGGACGCGCGCGCGCCCAGCACGAGCCCGAGCGCGTCGACGATGATGGATTTTCCGGCGCCGGTTTCGCCGGTGAGAATGTTGAGGCCGGGCCCGAAATCGATTTCGAGCTTTTCGATCAGCGCGAAATTTCGGATGCGCAAGGTGCGAAGCATGGGCGCAGTCCTCCGGGCGTCCCGCGATCGCGGGAAACATGCTGATTATGAACATGGCCCCTAGCGGAACTCAATGGACGGGAGTCGGCGCGCCGGTTTGCATGGGGAATTCGGCGGGGGTAGGATTTGCGACATGTCGCATCCTGATCCCCACGGACCACCAGACCTCAGACCCATCCAGATTGGAGAGATTTGGGAGAACCCCGTCACGAAGGAACGTGCGACGGTCGTCGAGCTTCCACATAAAAATGCCGAGGGCCGGGCTGTCGCTGAGCTCGATGCGCTCGTCGGCGCGAAAGTCGTCGGCGAGCATAGACACCCGGCGATTACCGAGCGCTTCACGGTGATTGAGGGCGAATTGACGGTGAAGCGCGACGGTCAGACGGGCATCCTGCGAAAAGGCGAGTCGGCGACCGTCGAACCGAATATGTGGCATGACTGGTGGAACGCGGGCAATGTAAGTGCCATCGTGCGAGTGGAGGTGACGCCCGGCGAGCGTTTCTTACACATGATTGAGACCCTTTTCGGCCTTGCGCGCCTGGGTCACACCGACGGGAAGGGGATGCCCGATCCCTTTCAACTTGCGTTGTTCGCGAGAGAGTTCAGCGATGTCTTCGTGTTTCGTTCGCCGCCGTTGGCGGTGCAACGCGTGGTCTTTGGCGCTCTCGCCCCTATCGCGCGCTGGCGGGGCTACCGCGCAACGTACCCGCAGCTGTCGCGCTCCGTATTGGCCCCGCGCAGCTAGGCGTTCTGACGCGGGTCATTGTGCGAGCTTGAGATAAGCCAGGAACTCCTTATTTCCTGCGGGACCTTCCAGAGGCGAGGGAATCACACCTTCGACCGAAAACCCCAGCGACTGGGCGGATTCACGGACGGATTCGATGACTTGAGCGTGGACTTCCGCGTCGCGGACGACACCTCCGCGGGGGACGAGTTCGCGGTCGGCTTCGAACTGGGGTTTGATGAGCACGACGCCTTCGGCCGGGCGCGCGAGGAGATCCTTGATCGGCGGGAGCACGAGGCGTAGCGAGATGAAGGAGCAGTCGACGGTGAAGAGGGTCGGGCGTTCGGGGAGGAGGGCCGGATCGCTCTCCAGCGCGTCACCGCCTCGCCGATCGTCGCCCAGG
>VFKU01000554.1 GCA_009885415.1 Rhodothermota bacterium | reverse complement strand
GAACGCACCATCCTCCCCGAGCACGTCGACGCGCTCCTCCCTGGCGCCAAACCCAAAGCCGGCGCCGACACCTCGCTCCTCGACGAATTCGAAGGCATGCCTCTCGAAGAAGCCACCCGCCGCGTCGAGGAATACCTTATCCGCCGCGCCCTCGATCGTGCCGAAGGCATCCAGTCCCGCGCCGCAGAATTCCTCGGCACCACCCGCCGAATCCTCAAATACAAAATCGATCAGTTCAACATCCCCGCCAAAGCCGGCGAATAACCACTCCCAGAATCACGCTCTAGCGACGCCCTCGAAAAGCCTGTCCAATCGCCCCGCCGATCCCATGGGCTCCCATAAGTCCCATTCTTCTCATTCTTCCTATACTTCCCATTCCCTCCGGCCCCGTGCCAAAGCTTGTCATCCCTCCCCGAAAACCGCTATAAACTCCCGCTCCACACTCACCACTCACCACTCAAAAGGAAATCCCATGAGCCTCGCAGTAGTCGGTTCCGTCGCGCTTGATACCGTCGAAACCCCCACCGGAAAAAACACCGAAGGCCTCGGCGGCGCGGCCGTCTTCGCGTCGCTCGCTGCGGCCAATTACACGCAGGTCCACCTCGTCGGCGTCGTCGGCACGGATTTCCCCGAAGAACACGTCCAACTCATGCGCTCGAAGAACATCGACCTCACCGGCCTCGAGCGCGTCCCCGGCCGCACCTTCCGCTGGACCGGCAAATACCACGAAGACGTCAACCAACGCGACACGCTGGACACGCAGCTCAACGTCTTCGAGACCTTCCATCCCAAACTTCCGAAAGCCGCCGCCGAAGCGAAATACCTCTTCCTCGGCAATATCCACCCCGCCCTCCAGCTCGAAGTCCTCGCGCAGTCCAAGGCCGAGTTCATCGCGATGGACTCCATGAACCTCTGGATCCAGATCGAGCGCGCGCGGCTCGAAGAAGTCCTCGCCAAAGTCCACTGCCTCATCATCAACAATGATGAAGTTTACTTGCTCACCGGCGAACGCAACCTCATCCGTGGCGCACGCAAAATACAGAACATGGGCCCGGCCATCGTCGCGCCGAAAAAAGGCGAACACGGCTGCCTCCTCTTCGACGGGCCCCGCATCTTCTCCGCGCCCGCCTTCCCCATGCCCGAAGTCGCCGATCCCACCGGCGCCGGCGACACCTTCGCCGGCGGCTTCATGGGCTACATCGCTCAGCAAGGCAACGCAGACTTCGAGACCCTCCGCCGCGCCGTCATCCACGGCAGCGTCCTCGCCTCCTACACCTGCGAAGAATTCGGCGTCTCCCGCCTCGCACGAGCGACACCGGCCGACCTAAAAACCCGCTACGACGCCTTCGTAGAACTCTCTAAATTCTAAGTCTCCGGCCCCGCAAAAACTGGCCCTCACGAATTCGCGACACACCCCACGCGGTCCTCACCGCACGCGTGCTCGCATATTCCATTATTCCCCTGCCTCCCATCATTCCCATCCGCCCTTCCACCCACGCCGCACACCCACCCTATGGTATAATTCATTCACCGCGCCGGGGGGCGCCGCACCACG
>VFKU01000610.1 GCA_009885415.1 Rhodothermota bacterium | reverse complement strand
CGGGCCGCAGTCCTACGACGAAATGATGATCGGCTTCGTCGATTACATCGTTGACGAAGGCGTCAGCCCCCAAAAAGATGCAGCGGTCAACCCCGTGCTGGCGAAGATGGAAGAGTTGACGGCGGCGCATCCAGGCGAAGTCTTTAAGGTAATGATCCAGCAAGGCCCGCAAGGCATGGAAGCCAGCGCGGTCCACGTCCCCAAGACCGGCGACGGCGGCTGGTACGTCAAGATTGGCGCGATCGTCGGCCGCGCGCCCATCACCGAAATCGTCTGGAACGGCACCAGCTTCACCGGCACCGCGCGCATCCCAGGACAGGCCCCGACCCCGCTCGAAGGCACCGTCGAAGGCGACACCATCAGCCTCACGCTGTCCACGCCGACCGGCCTCAAGCAGCAAATCTCGGGGACAATGGTGAAGTAAGCGAACTCAGATTCAAGAGCCAGAGACGCCCGCATGTTGCGGGCGTCTCTTTTTTCATGTCGATCGCGGTCAGCGTTCGTTTCCGAGAATGCCCTTCGCCCGAAGGCGCGCGATCTCCGCGTTGTCGAGGCCGAGGTCAGCGGCTAGGACCGAAGCAGTATGTTTGCCAAGCAGCGGCGCGGCCTGAATCGGCACCTGGCTCTCCGAGAGCCGCGGCGGCCAGCCGAGCAGCGGCACCTCGCCGAGTTCTTCGTGCTGCACCCGATGGACGAAACCGCGCGATTTCAGGTGGGGATCGCTGAAGAGGTCGGTGGTGTCGAAGACGGCGCTCGCCGGCAATCCTCCCTCGCAGAGGATGTGCATCGCCTCGCGTTTGGTGCGTGCGCGGGTCCATTCGGCGATCTCCGCGCGCAACGCGTCGGCGTTCTCCCGGCGCGCCTTGGGCTCCGCGAAACGCGGGTCAGTGCGAAGCTCATCGCGCCCAATCACCGTGCACAGGCGCTCAAACATCTTCTGCGTCACGCACATGATGTAGACATAGTCGTTCGGCCCGAACGGCTTGCTGGGATAGAGGTTGATGACCGGGT
>VFKU01000741.1 GCA_009885415.1 Rhodothermota bacterium | reverse complement strand
GGAGATGTCGAAGCGCTCGCCGATTTCGACGATGGTGGGCGGGCTGCCGTTGTCGCGGATGCACTCGATGATGAACTTCAGGATCGCCGATTGCCGCTTGGTGAGCTCGATGGACATGGGCGCCGGACCTCGTTTAGCTGAATAAATATTGTCTGAATACTTGTTCAGCCTAATTAGACCATAGACCCCATCGTGCTGTCAAGGCGATCGAGTGATCTCGGCAGAAAAAACCGGCCGCGCGGGAGCGGACTCCCGCGCGGCCGTGTGTAGAGTTTTCGGATCGATTAGGGCTTGGCGACGCCGATCGTGCCGACGGCGACGCGGGCGCCGGCCTTGCCGGTGGGCTGCGTGGTCATATCGTCCGGGTCGGCGTGGACGACGATGCCGCGGCCGACGATGCATTGCTCGCCGTTGAGCTGGATGGTCTTGTCCACGCGGCTCAGCGTCGCGTTTCCCTGCGCGTCGGCCTCGAGGTTGCCGAGGTCGCCGGAGTGGCGCTGGGGCGCGTCGGGCGCGGCATGGGGATGGCCCGCGGGATTGAAATGGCCGCCGAGCGAGGTGCCGTCGGGCGCGGAGAGGTCGCCGAATTCATGGATGTGGAAGCCATGCTTGCTGCCCGGCTTGAGGCCCGAGACCTGCGCCTCGATCAGCACGCCATCGGCTTGCTTGGTGAAGGTCACTTTGCCGGTGACGGCGCTGTCCTTCGTCGGCGTCAGGTTGCAGACGGCTTTCGAGATGGTGGTCGCCGTCGGCGCGGGCGGCGCGGCGGGAGCGGCCGGCTTGTTTTCCTGGGCCGTGGCTCCGCGGGTGAGGACCAGCGCGAGGGCCAGTGCGGCCGACGCGGCAATGCGTGTGAATTTCGAGTGTCCGTTCATCTTTAGTTCTCCCATGTGTGAAACTGTGAAGGCGACAGTATAGCGATTGGCGTTAGTGCAATGTTAGCGGCGGGGACGAGGCCCGAACTGAGGTAACGGAATCGCCGTTGCAGGCTGCTGAAAGCGTCAGGACACCCGCCGGGTCGAGAGGGCGTCGAGTTTTACGTAGCCGAACTGCTCTTCGCACAGCGCCCGGTAGGGGCCTTCGGTCTGGATAAGGGTGTCGTGGGTGCCTTGCTGGACGATGCGGCCCTCTTCGAGAACGATGACGCGGTCGCAGCCGACGACGGTGGAGAGGCGGTGCGCGATCACGAGCGTGGTGCGGCCTTTCATGAGGAATTCGAGCGCGTCCTGGATCACGTTTTCCGCGTGCGAATCGAGGTTCGAGGTCGCTTCGTCGAGAATCAGGATCCGCGGGTCGCGCAGGAAAGCCCGCGCGATCGCCACGCGCTGCTTTTGTCCGCCGCTGAGGCGCACGCCGCGTTCGCCGATCGGCGTGTCGAAACCCTGCGGCAGGTCGCCGACGAACTCGTCGACGTGCGCCATGCGCGCGGCTTCCAGCATTTCCGCCTCGGTCGCGCCGCGCCGGCCGTACAAAATGTTTTCGCGCACCGTGCCGCTGAATAGCACCGCGTCCTGCATCACGATGCCGATGTGCTCGCGCAGCGATTTGAGGCGCAGCTCGCGCAGATCGTGACCGTCGATCAGCAACGCGCCAAGCGTCACATCGTAAAAGCGCGGGACGAGACCGACGAGCGTGCTTTTGCCCGCGCCGCTTCTGCCGACGATGGCGACGGACTGGCCGGGTTCGATGACGAGGTTGATGTCCTGCAACACGGGCTGCTCGGGCCG
>VFKU01000908.1 GCA_009885415.1 Rhodothermota bacterium | reverse complement strand
TGTGCGCGATGAACTGTTCACCGATCCGATCATTCAGGAGTCGCGGCTGGACGGCGCGCTCGCGCGCGACTTCGATTATCTCGTCGAAGTCGGCTATTTGCCGGGAGTGACCGACAACGTCGGCAAGAGTGCGGCGGAAGGCATCGGGGATGTGCTTGGCCGCGCGCTGACGCATCACGAGGCGGTTTACAAGTCCACGCAATATGTGTTGAACGGTGCGCTGGACCCGGCGAAATGCGATCGCATCGCGCGCGGCGCGCTGGCAAACCCGCTGATCCAGCGATGGTCGGTGAAGACTCCGGGCGAGATGGCGGCACTTGACGGTCGGCCGCTGCTCGGCTTGCCGGTGGTGACTGAGCGCAGTGCCGGGATCGTGCGCGAGGTCAATCTCGAAGTGCCCGACGATTCGCTCATGCGCATTAGCCGCGAGGGCTCGCTCGCGCTCGAAATCGCGGAAATGCGTGCGATCCAGGCGTACTACCGGCGGCCGGCCACGCGTGCTGCGCGTGAAAAGATCGGCCTTCCCGCCGGGCCGACGGACATCGAGATCGAGACGCTCGCGCAGACCTGGAGCGAACACTGTAAGCACAAAATTTTCGCGGCCAATATTCTCTACACAGACGAGGCCGGCGACACGCGGACCATTCCTGGACTCTTTCGCACCTACATCAAGGACACTACGGAGCGAGTGCGCAGTCAGGTCGACTGGCTGGTGAGTGTGTTCGACGACAACGCCGGGATCATCCGCTTCGACGAGCAGTGGAACTTCGCCCTGAAGGTGGAGACGCACAACAGCCCCAGCGCGCTCGATCCTTACGGCGGCGCGATCACGGGTATCGTCGGAGTGAATCGCGACGTGCTCGGTGCGGGCATGGGCTGCCGCTGCATCCTGAACACGGACGTGTTCTGCGTGGCCTCGCCCGACTATGCCGGTGCGATTCCAGAGCGGCTCTTCCACCCCAAGCGCGTGCTGCGCGGCATTCACGCCGGCGTGCAGGACGGCGGCAACCAGAGCGGCATCCCGGATGTGAACGGCGCGATCGTGTTTCACGATCGCTTCCTCGGCAAGCCGTTGGTGTTCTGCGGCACGGGCGGCATGATCCCCGCGCGGATTGACGGCGAACGCAGCGAACGCAAGGCCGCGCGGCCCGGGGACCGCATCGTCATGGCCGGAGGCCGCATCGGCAAGGACGGCATCCACGGCGCGACCTTCTCTTCGGAGGAACTGCACGAAGGTTCGCCTGCCACGGCCGTGCAGATTGGCGACCCGATCACGCAGAAGAAGATGGCCGACTTCATGATCGAGGCGCGGGATTTGCGATTCTTTAGTTCGATTACGGACAACGGTGCAGGCGGGCTCGCGTCGAGCGTGGGCGAAATGGCGCGCGGGCCCGGCGGCGCACGGGTGCATCTGGATCTGGCGCCGCTGAAGTATGCCGGCCTCGCACCGTGGGAAATCCTGCTCTCGGAGGCGCAGGAGCGCATGACGCTTGCCGTGCCACCCGATTGCATCGAGCCATTGATGGATCTTGCGCGCCGTCGCGAAGTCGAGGTCACCGATCTCGGTGAATTCACCGAGTCGGGCCTCTTCGAGTGTTTCTATGGCGGCCGGCGCGTGGCGGCGCTGGAGATGGAGTTCCTGCACAACGGCGTGCCCACATTGGAGATTGAGGCAAAGCTGGATTCCGCGATGCCGCAGGCCGAACACATCGAGGCGACGGAAGACCTCGGCGGCGATCTGCTCGGCGTGCTGGGCCGGCTGAATGTGTGCAGCAAGGAAGCCTTCGTGCGGATGTACGACCACGAGGTGCTCGGGCAGAGCGTGCTCAAGCAATTTCAAGGCGCGGAGAACGATGGGCCGGGCGATGCGGCGGTGATCCGGCCGGTGCCGGGCTCGCAGCGCGGGCTGGCTATTGCGTGCGGGATTTGTCCGAAGTACAGCGACCTCGATGCGTATGCGATGACGGCCGCGGCGGTGGATGAGGCGGTGCGCAATCTGCTTTGTGTTGGTGCGCGGCTTGGGACGATCGCCGGACTCGACAACTTCTGCTGGCCCGATCCGGTGCAGAGCGAGAAGACGCCGGACGGGCGGCACAAGCTGGCGCAACTGGTGCGGAGCTGCGAGGCGCTGCAGGAGATTTGCCTGGCCTATGGCATTCCGCTGATCAGCGGCAAAGACAGTATGAAGAACGACTACAAGATCGGCGACACGAAAATTTCCATCCCGCCGACGATGCTCTTCACCGCCGTGGGCATCGTGCCGGACGTGACGCGCTGCGTGTCGATGGACGCGAAGTCCGCCGGCGACCTGGTGTACGTCCTCGGTGAGACGCGCCGCGAGCTGGGCGGCAGCGAGTATCTTGCGATGCACGGTCAACTCGGCGCCACCGCGCCGCGCGTGGACGCTGGTCGCGCGCTTGTGCTGTACCGCGCGCTGGCGGTCGCCATGGAGAAGGGCTTCGTGGCCTCGTGTCACGACGCTTCCGACGGCGGACTCGGCGCTGCGCTCGCGGAGACGGCGATGGCCGGCGGGTTGGGCATGGATCTGGACCTCGCGCCGCTGCAATTAGAGCACGATGTTGTTGCACTCTTCAGCGAGTCGCAGAGCCGTTTTGTGGTGACCGTGCCCGCGGCGGCGGGCGCATCCTTCGAGCAGACGTTTCGCGGGCTGCCGTGCCATTGCCTCGGGAAGGTCTACGACGCGCCGCGCTTCCGCGTGCGCAACGGCAAGCGCGTGCGGGTGGATGTGTCGCTCGACCAACTGAAGACGGCCTGGAAAGGGCCGTTGGCGTGGTGAGGGCATGAACGTAAAAGTGCTGGTGCTGGCGGGCTACGGGATCAATTGCGAAGCCGAGACGCGCGTGGCCTTCGAGCGTGCCGGGGCCGAGGCGCGGATCATTCATCTCGGCGATCTCGTCGAGTCGCCGGAGTACCTGCGCAACCATCACATTCTTGCGGTGCCGGGCGGATTCTCCTTTGGCGACGATGTCGCCTCGGGACGGATTCTGGCGAACCGGCTGCGCTATCGGCTGGGCGAGCCGCTGCGGGAGTTCATCCGTGAGCGCAAGTTGATCATCGGTATTTGTAATGGGTTTCAGGTGCTCGTGAAGATGGGCGTGCTGCCGCTTTTTGGCGATGAGTTCGTGCAGGAAACGACGCTCACGCACAACGACTCCGGTCGCTTCGAGGATCGCTGGGTGCGGGTTGCGGCGGATCCGGCGTCGAAGTGCGTCTGGACCCGCGGGATATCCTCGATGGAGCTTCCGGTGCGCCACGGCGAAGGAAAATTTCTTGTGCGCAGCGAGAGCGTGCTCGAACGGCTGCGCGCGGGTGGGCAGATCGCGCTGCGTTATGCCGCGGCCGACGGCAGTCCCGCGAAGGGCGTCTTCCCCGCGAACCCGAACGGGTCGCTGGACGACATTGCGGGCATTTGCGATCCGAGCGGGCGCCTCTTCGGCCTCATGCCGCACCCGGAGGCCTTTCTCGACGGCACGAACCATCCGCGCTGGACCCGCGAGGGTCTGCTGCCCGAAGGCGCGGGCCTCGCGATCTTCCGCAACGGCGTGGCCCACGCGGCCAAGCACCTCCTCGGCGGCGCGGCGACGGCTCGCCGTTAGGCGTGCGGGAAGGGTTCGGCGAAGGCTTCGCCTTCGATGCGGCAGGCGTTGGTCATGTACGAGATCGCGTGATAGAAACCCGCGACGCACAAGACCTCGATGAGTTGTTCTTCCGTCCACTCCTTCGTGAGCGCGCTCCAGAGCGACTCGGAAATCGTGCTCGTATCGTGGAGTTCGTCCGCGGCGCGGATAAGGAGTTGCTCGCGCGGCGACCAGGCGGGGTCGTCCGACGCGCCGAGGACAGTGGCGCGGATCTGCGCGTCCGTGAAGCCGAGCGGCCGGGCGAAGGCGGTGACATGCACGCCCCACTCGTAGGCCGAGCCGCAACGCGCGCAGGTTCGGTGCAACACGATTTCGCGATCGCGCGGGGCGAGCGTGCCCTGGCTGAGCAGCGCCGCGCCGAGGTGCATCACGCGCTTGAGCAGGAGCGGGTGGCGGGCGAAGGTGCGGAAGATGTTGAGGGGCGGCTGGCCGGGCGGCATAATCTTCGAGAAGGCGTCCTGGACTTCGGCGGAGTAGGGTGGATCGACGGGCGCAACGCGGGGCAAGGGCATGAGGGTCTCCATTGAGATGGATGTCGTTCGCTACGAATTCAGTAGCGCCATTATAGCGCTTCGGAAACAGTAGCGAAACCTATGCCCACTCCCCGACCCGGCAGGCCCGTCCGCGGTTCGCGCACCGGCCGCCCCATCATGGCGCTGCTGGATTTATTGGGCCGCCGTTGGGCGCTGCGGGTGCTGTGGGAGCTGCGCGGGGAGGCGCAGGCTTTTCGCGAATTGCAGACGCGTTGCGGGGGGATGTCGCCCAGCGTGCTGAACGGACGGCTGGCGGAACTGCGCGAGGCGGGCATCGT
>VFKU01000592.1 GCA_009885415.1 Rhodothermota bacterium | reverse complement strand
TCGTTTTTCCTTCACTGTCATTGCGAGGAGCGCGGTTGCGACGAAGCAGTCTCGTCAACCTGAGTCCTCGCGTTTCCGCAACAAACTATTTCCCCTTCGCCTCCACCACCGCCGTCTTTTCCATCTTGTCCTTCGGCACGCGATACCAGACCGTCGTCCGGCCCAGCGCCTGAAAGCCGATGTACCCGCGGACATGCAGCGACTTCCCGTCCACACCCTTCGGGTCGGCTTGAAAACGAATCACGCACTTGTAGGTCTTGCCATTCTCCGGATCGTAGATCGTGCCCGCGCTCCAGCTCTTGTCTGCCGCGTCATAGGTGAAATCTTTCAACACCGCGATCCCAATGACCGGTTTCTTCTGCATTTTCTTCTCGGGATTGTTCCGGTCGCGCTTGGGCTTTCCCTTTTCCGGGTCGTCGGCCGGGTAATTCGGCTCGTCCAGCCAGATGATCGTGCCGTAGTATTTCCCGTCCCGCTTGACGACCTCGATTTTCGAGGCGTTCTTGTCCGTGTACCACTGCCCGAGGATTTCGTCCGCCGGGGCCAGGTCTTCGCCACGGGCCATGCCCGTCATCAACACCGCCGCCACTGCCGCCGCCAAATATCTGCGCTTCATGGAGTTCCTCCTGGGTAGATACGCGTTATTTCGGCCCAGCCCACAATATATCCCCTCCGCAATGGGGCGCAAGGGGCGCACTCGCTCCGCGCGTTGATGCGGCCGGGGCCTTCTGCTACGATCCCGCCTTCTTAAGAACCGGCGTGTTATGGCCGGAACCTGTCCAACGGGGGCCAGAGGTTTCACAGACTCACGACGCGGGCGGAGCTACGCTGGATTTCGCCGCTCGGCGCGCTTGGATCTTCACCTGCCCACTCCAAATCAGCCCTTATAGAAAACATCCCGCAGTCTGGCAAACGACACACCCGCGATGACCAAAAAGACCCAAAACATAGGCCACGGATCCAAGCACGAGAGCACGCTCGGCGTACTTTTGCTGGGCGCGCTCGGCGTCGTCTACGGCGACATCGGCACCAGCCCGCTCTATGCGCTGCGGAGCTGTCTCGATGTTTCGCACGGCATCGAGCCCGTCCGCGAAAACGTCCTCGGCATTCTCTCGCTCATCGTCTGGTCTCTCACTTTGATCATCAGCGTCAAGTACATGACGGTCGTGCTCCGTGCCGACAACAAGGGCGAGGGCGGCATCATCGCGCTGATGGCGCTGGCTTTGTCCAAACCCCAGGACACGAAGGGCCCGCGCTACAAGACGATACTGTTCCTCGGACTCTTCGGCGCGTCGCTGCTCTATAGCGACGGCATGATCACCCCTGCGGTTTCCGTACTCGGTGCGCTCGAGGGGCTCGTGGTTCTCGAGCCCGATCTCCACGGTTTCATCGTCCCGCTCGCCTCGGCGATTCTGTTTTGCCTGTTCCTGCTGCAGCGCCACGGCGCCGGTCGGCTCGGCGGTGCCTTTGGGCCCATTATCATCGTGTGGTTCCTCGTCATCGGCGTCTTGGGCATCGCCGCGATTGTTCACCAACCCCAGGTGATGTGGGCGCTCAGTCCCCACCACTTCGTGCGGTTTCTCGCCCAAGATCCCTGGACCGGCTTTCGCGTGCTCGGATCTGTCCTTCTCGCCGTCACCGGCGCAGAGGCGCTCTATGCCGACATGGGTCACTTCGGCCGCCGCGCGATTCGCATCGACTGGTTCGTGCTCGTGTTTCCTGCGCTGCTCCTGAATTACTTCGGTCAGGGCGCACTCATTTTGCAGGACCCGTCCGTGGTTCATAATCCCTTCTTCTCGCTCGCGCCGCGTTGGGCGCTCGTGCCGCTCATCCTTCTGGCGACCGCTGCGGCGATCATTGCCTCGCAGGCCGTAATTTCCGGTGCCTTCTCGCTCACGCGCCAGGCAGTGCTACTCGGCTACCTGCCCCGGCTGCGCGTGATTCACACCTCCTCGATGCAGCGCGGCCAGATCTACATCCCCATGACAAACTGGGTCTTGATGGTCGCCACCATCGGACTCGTGATCGGCTTTAAGTCCTCCGATGGACTCGCTTCGGCCTACGGCGTCGCCGTGACCACCGACATGGTCTTCACTTCCCTGCTGTTGTTCATCGTCGCCCGCAGTCTCTGGGGCTGGAGCCTGTGGACCGCCTTGGCGGTGTGCGGCGTGTTCTTCGTGATCGATTTCGCATTCTTCAGCGCGACCCTGCTCAAAGTCATTCACGGAGGCTGGTTCCCCATTCTCGTCGCCTTCTGCATGTTCGTGCTTATGGTCACCTGGCGGCAGGGCCGCGCCATCGTGCTTGATCGCCTCGGCGAAAATGTGATGACGCTGGAAGACTTCGCCGCCAACATTACGCAGGGCGAGCACCGCCCGATGCGCGTGCCCGGTGCGGCGATCTTCATGACCGCCAACCCCACGGGCACGCCGCGCGCGCTCGGCCACAACTTGAAACACAACAAGGTCATCCATGAGCGGGTCGTCGCGCTGACCATCCTCATCGCGGACGAGCCCTTCGTCCCGCAGGAGCGCCGCGTCGAGGTCAAAGACCTCGGGATGGGCTTCTTCCGGATTTCGGCGCACTACGGATTCATGGAATCGCCTTCGGTCCCGGAAATCCTCGAATGCGCCGGGGACCATGGCCTGAAAATCCCACTCTTCGGCACGGCCTTCTTCGTCGGCCGCGAGAGCATCGTCATCACCCGCCGCAAAGACATGGCCCGCTGGCGGCAAGGCCTCTTCAGCATCATGGCCCGCAATTCCCAAAGCGCCACCGACTTCTACGGCATCCCTCCCAACCAAGTGGTCGAGATCGGCCTGCAAGTCGAACTGTAGCGCCGGCTTCCAGCCGGCGTGGACCTGCCCCAAACGCCGCCAAGATGGCGGCGCTACGGCCAGCCTAAGCGCCTGATATACAATGCTTTGGGGGACACCCGTCCTGCCTGTAAACCAACCGCAGCCCATCTACGTTCCTTAAGACGGAGCCGATGCCGACGGAATCCCAGCCACCACTGAGCGACGAGCGCCTGGTCGAGCAGTCGCGGCGGGGCGACGAAACCGCGTTCGCGGAACTCGTCGGGCGGTATCAGCGCCGCGTGTACTCCGTGGCCTACCGGGTGACCGGGACCCACGAAGACGGGCTGGATGTCGCGCAGGAGGTCTTCCTCAAGGCGCGCGCCAAGCTCGGCTCGTGGCAGCCGCGCGCGCCGTTCCACGCGTGGCTCGTGCGGCTTGCGGTGAACCACGCAATCGATCACCGCCGGCGCATGAAGCGCCGAGAGGCGCGGACCGGTGATCAAAGCGCGCTCGCTCGCGCGGAGGCGCCGCGAAGCGATTCGGCCGACGCGCGCGCGCGCAGCAACGAGATCGATGAGCGCGTCCGGCGCGCGATGGACGTGCTCTCGCCGGCGCAGCGCACGGCGTTTTTGTTGCGGCACTACGAAGGCATGGCCATGGCGGAAATCGCACCGGTCTTGGGTTGTAGCGTGGGGAGTGTGAAGGTGCACGTGTTTCGCGCGGTACGGCGGCTGCGTGCGGAGTTACACGATTTGGAAGGCGAGGTGCGAGGATGAAAACGAAAAATCGGCGCGCCGAAGAATTGCTCGGCCAATCGCTCCATGAAGATCTCGGCCCGGTCGAGCGCGAGGAATTGCAGCGGTTGCTCGAAGATCAGCCCGCACTTCGCGCGGAAGCCGCCGGGCTTGAAAATTTTGTCGGGCGTATCGCCGCCGACCCGATCACCTTCACCGGCGATCTGCGGCCGGCGGTGATCGCAGAACTGGCCCGCCGCCCCTCGCGCCGCGCGGTCTTCTTGCCGCACTGGTTTCTCGCCACGACGGCTTTTGCGCTGGTCGCTTCGGGCACGGTCTATTGGATTGTGATGCACCCGCCTGCGGCCGTCGCGCCCGGCCTTACCGTGGCCAGCGATCCCGCCCCGGCCGCGAAATCTCCGGCGCTGACCGAAGCCGAAGCGCTCGTGGCCTCGCGGCAGTACGCGCAAGCTTACGCCGCGCTCGCCAAGGCCGTCGACTCCGCGCCGCGCTCGCCGGACGCGGCCCGCGCGTGTCAAAAGATGGCCGAGCTCGCTTTCGCCGAGTTGCAGTGGTATCCCGAGGCCTTCGCCGGCTACGACAAATTGCGTCGTGACTACTCGGGCCAGTTCCGCGCGGACGCGAACAATTTCATGCGCCTGAATCTGCTGGACGAGGCCCGCGGCGCCGCCGGTGACTACGCCTCGCTCCGCGCGCTCGACGCGGCGCGCCGTGAAGGCAATTTCGAGGCCTACGAAAAGATTCTCGCGAAATATCCCGCGACCTACGTCGCCTCGGCCGCCGCCGGCGAACTCGCCACCGTGGTCGCGCGCGCGGAAGGACTCGACGCGAACGAATTCACCACCGCGCGCGCGCTGCGCATGGCGCAGTTTCGCACGAAGGACCCGATCGCCAAGCAGCAATTGCGCATCGAAGTGGCCCATGCGCTCCGCGCCGATCCTGCCCAAGCCGCCGAAGCCCGCCGCAT
>VFKU01000001.1 GCA_009885415.1 Rhodothermota bacterium | reverse complement strand
GATCGAGGGTGCTGTTCAGGTAGGGCATGCTGATGAGCGCAACGATAGCGGCGGCGGCGATGGCGCAGGCGGCCAACCAGTACATCGGCCGTTCGGGCGCGGCGGCGGTGCGCAGGCGGCGGAGCACCGCGGCCGTGACGTCAAGCGCCGGCGGCGTGTCCATACGCGCGCGCGCGGCGATCGCGTCCAGGCCTTCGCGCGTCAGCCGCCGCTTAGTCGTGCTCATATCCCGCTTCCTCCAGGAGCAGCTTCAAGCGCTTTCGCGCGCGAAACGCCCTCACCTTCGCAAGCGTCCGGGTCCAGCCCATTCGCTCCGCGATTTCGTTCATGTCCAAGCCTTCAAAATAATGCAGCGTCAGCACCAGCCGATCTTCCGGCGGCAGCTTCGCCAAAATTCCCTGCAACCACTCCGCCGCTTCGGCCGGTGCCGGATCCGCCGGCAACGCGACATCCAGCCGCGGCTCCAGCGCCAGCGCCTCGTCCTTTCGGCGATCGCGCGCCTTGAGTTTCCAATGGCGATACCCCACGCGCGTGGCGATGCGCCGCAACCAATGCAAGAAGGGCGACTGTCCACGGAACTTCGCCAGCCCGAGATAGCACTCGACAAAGGCCTCCTGCACCAACTCCTCGACGACCGTGGGGTCGCGCGAGTAGCGCCACATCTGCGCCACGATTAAACTTTGATATCGATCCACGAGCCGGCCATACGCGCGTTCCTCGCCGCGCAGGCTCGCCTCGATGTCCCGGCGATCCTCAGTGCTGACCGGGCCCGTCACCGCCTCGGCTTTCGGGGCTCGCATCGGCATGATCCATTCCAATAGTGATCATAATGCGCGAAGAGGTTACACGCCGAACCACGAAAAACCCCCTTAAATGGCTAGGAATCAATAGGTTAGCAGGGATTTTGTGGCGCGTCCAGTCGGCGGGGTCGCCGCTTCACTGATCCCCAGTTTCGCTACGGGCGGAGTTTTCGTGCTCGTCATCCTCATCCTCATCGTTATCGTATTCGGCCCGTCGGATCTAGGAGGCCCAATCCGAGATTGAATTCATACCGTTTTTTGGCCAAAAAAACCGATAACGATAACGATAACGATAACGATGAGGATGACGATAACGATGAGGAATACGGAATCGCTGCGTGCATGAAACTGAAGAGCGGTGAGGTTGTTGTTAGTGGCTAACCTGCGAAATCCGCAAAAATACTTAGGCTCTACAGCTCGCAGGCCGGTGCGAAGTAAACCCGGTTCGCGGAATACATCGGTTATAGCGGACGTTAGTTGTCGTCGGTAGTCTGGCGGCTTTGGTTGCGTTCTTGTTCACCGAGCTCTAGGCGAAAAGGAACTGATTTGCCACGATGCACGAACGATTCTCGATAAGCGGATACCTCGTGCTGCTCGTGGCGACGGTGGTTTTGTTCGCCGCGGCACTCATTGGCCTGCTGACCGTCGAATACCGAAAGATATCCGTAGTTGAGGAATTGCAGCATCATTTCCATCGGCCGATCATCGACGCCTCCGTCGACATCGAGGAGGATTTTTTCCGCACAGAGGACGCGTTGATCCAAAGGGATTCTCACGATGCCCAACCTGGCGAGATTAATCCCAGCGAGGTGCGCGATCTGATTGAACAACGGATCGCCACGATGGAATCGCTGGAACAACGCTTCGGCCACGCCGAGTTCGCGGAGGCCATGACCCATCTGACCCAGGCCTTCGCGCCCCTGCGAGACGCGCTGTCAAAGACTTCCTTCGCTGCGTTCAATTTGCAGACCTTGCGATCTGAGGAGGCGAAGCTGTTTCTCGTTCAATTGCGCGAGCTGCGCCGCCTCCACGCGTCGGCGTCCGCACATTTGGGAGAAACACTCCCCGGTGCGCGATGGAATTCCGTCGCGAAGTTCTCGCTCCTCAGTCTCGTCATTCTTGTGGTGGGCGCGGCGATCGTTTTCCGCATGATGGCCAATATCAACGCGATGGTGGCGCGCGAGCGCGAGGCGGGGAGGGCGCTGCGCGAATCGCGCGAGCGGGTGCAGGCCATTCTCGATTTCGCGGGGGAGACCATCATCACCATCGATGAGCGCGGGCACGTCGGGTCCTTCAATCGCGCCGCCGAAAAGATATTCGGGTATACGGCGGATGAGGTCATTGGGCGGAACATTCGTTTCTTGATGCCCGATCCGCACAGGACGCAGCACGACGGGTACCTCAAGCAATACCGGGACACCGGGGTCCGTAAAATTATTGGAATAAGGCGGGAACTGGAAGGACTGAAGAAAAGCGGTGAAGTGTTTTTGTGCGAACTTGTCGTCAGCGAAGCGGTCTGGGACGGCCAGCGGATGTTCGTTGGGATTCTGCTGGACATATCCGTGCGGCGAAATCTCGAGGAGCAACTGCGCCAATCGCAAAAGATGGAAGCCATCGGCCGGCTCGCCGGGGGCGTCGCCCATGATTTCAACAACCAGCTGACGGCGATCAACGGGTATTCCGAGATGTTGCTGGAAGACAAGGGCCTTGCCGCCGCCCACCGCGCGGACATTGTGGAGATTCTGCGGGCAGGGAAAAGCGCGCAGGAACTTACTTCGCAGCTTTTGGCGTTCAGCCGGCAACAAATTCTTCAGCCCAAAGTGATTAACATCAATGCCGTGATCGCGCGATTGGACGGGATGCTGCGCCGGATCATCGGCGAAGACATCGTGCTCCAGATCTTCCTTTCCACGGACTGCCGAAATGTGTGCGTGGACGCGGCGCAAGTCGAACAGATCGTGATGAATCTGGTCGTCAATGCGCGGGACGCGATGCCTGGCGGCGGGGGCCTTACTCTGGAAACGTCCGAGGTCGAACTGGACGAACATTACGTCGCGGACCATCCCGAGGCCCAGTTGGGCCGGCACGTGCGCCTTTCCGTGAGCGATATGGGGCAGGGCATGGACGAGGCGACCCGGATGCGGGTCTTCGAGCCGTTTTTCACAACGAAGGACCGGGGCAAGGGCACGGGACTGGGTCTGGCGACGGTTTACGGCATCGTGAAACAGAGCGGCGGCAACATCCATATCTACAGCGAACCCGGACGCGGGACGACCGTGAACGTTTACTTTCCCGCGGTGGACTTAGACGTCGAAGGAGTGGCCGAGAGCGAAAGCGCCCCCTCGACGTCTGCGGGCGCCGGCAGGGTGCTGGTCGTCGACGACGATCGCGGCGTGCGGTCGCTCGTGCGGCGCACGCTCGAACGCGCCGGATACCAGGTCACCGAGGCCGAGTCTCCCGCCGCCGCGATCATTCTGGCGGAGTCGGGCCAGTACGATTTGTTGTTGACGGACGTGATCATGCCGGGGATGAACGGTCATGAACTGGCCGTCGCGATCAAGAAGACGCAGCCGGGCCTTCGGGTCCTTTACATGTCGGGATATACGGACAATGCGATCGTGCATCACGGCGTGCTCGACGCCGGCGTCCACTTTATTCATAAACCCTTCACGCCCGACGACATGGCCCGCAAGGTCGCCGAAATACTGAGGCCGGCCGCGGGCGCGTGAGCCCGGTGCGGGCCTAGCGATTGTCCCCGTTGGTTCGCCGGCGCCGGGCAAGGTGTAGGCCGAGATCGGCCGCGGTTTTTCCCAGCGCAACTAGAATGGCGGCGCTCTGGGCGGAAAGATCCGCGGGAAACAGGGCCGCCGCGACAATCAGCGGCGCCTGCACGGGCAGCACACGCGCGTAGGGCAGGATCATCGCCTGCATCGAGGAGACGAAGGCGGCCTCGCGCGGCAGGAAGTCCACGCGGTAGGCGATCACGTGAGCGGCCGCGAGCGCTGCCGCGGGAATGAGCGCGATGAGCCAGAACGCCGGCGCTACGTTCCATCTGCTCTCCAGAATCCTGAAGAGTATCGCGCCATACGCGACGCAGAACGTGCCGTAGTGCGCGGCGAAGAAGATACCGAGGTAGCTGCGAGACTTCGCGAGCACGCCCGGGCCGCGCGCGGACCGGATTTGAAACAGCGTGACAACGCCGACGGCGGCGATCTCGATCCAGTACAACCGGAATAGCTCG
>VFKU01000423.1 GCA_009885415.1 Rhodothermota bacterium | reverse complement strand
TGAAGGTGATCCACAAGTGCACCTCGGTGCGTCACGCGCTCAAGGCCGAGAAGATCGGCTGCGACGCCGTCAGCATCGACGGCTTCGAGTGCGCGGGACATCCCGGCGAGGACGACGTGACTTCGCTCATTCTGATTCCGACCACCTGCGATGCGCTCAAGATTCCGATCGTCGCGTCGGGCGGCTTCGGCGACGGCCGCGGGCTGGTTGCGGCGCTCGCGCTGGGCGCAGAGGGGATGAACATGGGCTCGCGCTTCGTTGCGACGAAGTAAGCGCCCGTCCACCAGAACGTCAAGCAGCTGATGGTCGACAAGACCGAACTCGATACGACGCTGATCATGCGCCCGCTGCGCAACACCGAGCGCGTGCTGAACAACGCCGCCGCCAAGGCCGTGACCGAAATCGAAAAGAAGGGCAACGTCACCATCGACGACATCAAGCACATCGTTTCCGGCCGGGTCGGCCTCGATATGCTCGAGCGCGGCGAGACGGAAAAGGGCATCCTCTCGATCGGCCAGGTGATCGGTTTGATCCACGACATCCCGACCTGCGCGGAATTGATCGCGAAGATCATGTCCGACGCCGAGAAGATCATTCAGAGCCGCCTCGTCGGCATGATGGGGCAGACGGTCGCGAAGTAACTCGACCAGAAATAAACACAGAGGCACAGAGTACACAGAGAAGATCAATCTCGGTATCGTTTCGCCGTGTCCTCTGTGTCTCCGTGTTGAGGTTTTTGTTTTATCGCTGCTTTGCTGGGCCCACGCGCATCGTCTGGGTCGCCGTCCGCGCTTCGTTCATGTCGATAAATCCGTCGCCGTTCGCGTCGACGACGTGGAAGAATCCAAGCATTTCCGCCGGCGACTCCACCTCGCTCATTTTCCCGTCGCGGTTCTTGTCGGAAAGCGCGACGAGGATGACGAAGTTCACGCCGTTCTTGCCGTTTGCATCATCGAAAAAACTCTCCTGCTCGCCGGATTCGTCGATGAAGGACAGATACCCATAGCTCATCTCGTCGGTGGTGGGTTCGCCCCAGCGCACCGTCTGCGACGAATCGGGATTGAAGGGGTTCGCGGGGGAATTGTCCCAGAGGGCCGTATAGACCACCTTCGTTCCCTTCGGCACCTTCTTGAAGTCCTTGTACTGGTAGGTCGATTGCCAGTTGAAGTCATACCGCGGCACGCTGAGCAGCGTCTCGCGCGTGCCGTCGGGGTAGACGGCTTCATACAGCGCCGACTTCCCGCGCAGGTGAAAATGCGGCATGAAGGACACGATCTGCGAGTCGTGATCGAAAGTGAATTCCGCCGTGATCGCGTAGCTCGCATCGCCCGGCGGGATGACGAAGTCGTAACGCCCCAAGTCGTTGCCTTGCACGAGGTATTTCACCTGCGCGCCCGGTGGATAAAAGCGAATCGCCGCAGACGACTCGTCGCGCACGCCCGTGCCCGGTCCGGGCTCCTTATGGTAGTGCATCTGCCAGGTGATGTCCTGCCCGCGTTTGAGGAGCACGCCGACGCCGTCCGGGTAGAGGGTCGGATCGTTGCCCGGCGTGAGCGCGCCGAGCGGCGGCGCGACGATGTGATGCACGGCGGAGGAGCCCGGACGAATCTCGATCGCGCGGATCACGCGGTCGACGGGGAGAATCACGTCGGTCATTGTCGTCTTGAGGTAGGCATAGACGTCCGTCGCGGCATCCTCGACGACATACGGCGCGTCCGGCCTGAGAATCAGGTCCGGCTCGCCGATGAGCCAGTCCGCGGCGGCGGGCCAGGCCTTGGCCGGAGGCGCATCGGCGGGGTCGCCGCGCACGGCGCCCGTCTCGGCCCAAGCCACGAGCGTGTCGATCTCGGCCTGCGTGAGCGTGCGCTCGTTCACGAAGAGACCATGCTCTTCCGGCGCGGCGCTCCACGGCGGCATCTTGCGCGACGCGACGTTCGTCGCGATCGCCTTCGCCCAGGGCCGCGCCTCCTCGTAGGTCGTCAGCGCCATCGGCGCGATCATCCCGCCGAGGTTCGCGCCCTTCATCCGATGACAGACTTGGCAGTTTTTCTCAAGAATCGGCAGCACGTAGCCGTAAAAGGTGATGAATGTGACCTCCGCGTGTGCATGAAAGCCAAACGCGCCCAAGAGGGCGAGTGCGATTACGATACGCGACGTCGAATGCATGCAGTGGCCTACTTCGCCACAGCCTCACGTTCGCGGGCCTTCGCGGCGCGCTTGACGGTCACGGGGATGCCGCAGAGTACGGCGTTGCCGGAGAGCGGGTCGAGATGGTGTTCGTCGGTGAGCAGGTTGCTATTGACGCCGGCGTGGTCGCGCGCGACGGAGAGGCGGATGTCGGGCGCTTCGTGGCCCCAGCCGTGTGGCAGGCTGACTACGCCCGGCATCATCTCGGCGGTCAGCTCGACCGGCGCTTGCACCGTGCCCGCGCGTGACGTGATCGCGGCGGTGTCGGCTTCGGCGAGGCCGAGCGCGGCGGCGTCCGCGGGGTTCATCAACAGCGTGCAACGCGGCTTTCCGGAGACGAGCCGGGTCGTATTGTGCATCCAGGTATTACACGAGCGCAGGTGCCGCCGGCCGACGAGGAGCAACTCGCCGTGGCCGTTCCCGCCGAGGCTCGCGGCGAGCCGGCGCACGTCCTGCACGATGAAATCGGGCGCGAGCTCGATCTTTCCAGACGGCGTGCGCAGCACTTCCGGCAGGCGCGGTTCCAGCGCGCCGAGGTCGATCCCGTGCGGCGCGGCTTCGAGCTTGGCGAGCGTGAGACCTTGCGGATCCTTGCCGAAGCCTTCGCCGAAAGGCCCTGTGCGCAGCATGAAATCGATCGAGCGTTCCGGACCGCGACGCGGCGCGAGCGCGGCGAAAATCTGTTGCGCGTCACGCCCTGCGATCGCAGAGGTTTCGAGTTTCGTCTCGCGCTCGATGAGGTTGAGCATCACCATGTCGTCCAGCATCGCGGTGTCGCACTTCGCGCCCGCGCCCGAGACGAGGCCGGTCAGCCGCAACACCGTCTCCCACTCGTAAGGCGCGCCGGCCGGCTTTGCGAAGACCGGCGGCGAGAAGCGCGCGGCGTTGCGAATCGCGAGCTGTGAGAAGGCCATGTCGTAGTGGCAATTCTCGAGCGGCGAGAGGCCCGGCAGGATCACGTGCGCGTGGCGCGAGGTCTCGTTCAGGTACACGTCGAGCGAGACCATGAACTCGAGCGTATCGAGCGCCTTGGCGAGCCGCGCGCCGTTCGGTGTGCTGAGCACCGGGTTCCCGGCGACGCAGAACATCGCGCGGATTTGGCCGGGGCCGGCTGTTTCGATTTCTTCGGAGAGGCACGCGGCAGGCAGCTCGCCGAAAATCTCCGGCGAGTTCCGCACGCGGCTCTTGTGGCGGCCCATGCGGAAGCCGCGGCCCGTGCCCGGCGCGCCCTTGGTGTTGCCGGGGCCATAGGCGGGCCGCGTAAGCATCGCGCCGCCCACGCGGTCGAGGTTGCCCGTGAGGACGTGGATCACTTCCGGCAGCCAACTCGCGAGCGTGCCGAATTCCTGCGTGCAGGTGCCGATGCGTCCGTAGACCGCGGCCGATGGCGCGGCGGCGAGTTCGCGGGCAAGGCGGCGGATGTCGGCCGCGGCGATACCGCACTTCTCCGCGACGGCCTCGGGCGAAAAAGTCTTAGCGAGCGCACGGATGTCGTCGAGCCCGGCGCTAAGCGCGGCGAGCCGGCCGGGTTTCGCAAGGTTCTCGTCGAAGAGGGTATGGACAATGGCGAAAAGGAAATGCGCGTCCGTGCCGGGGCGGATGAAATGGTGCTCATCCGAGGCGCGCGCGGTCTCGGTCTTGCGCGGATCGATGACGACCAGTTTTCCGCCGCGCGCGCGGATGCGTTTAAGCCGCTCGCCAATGTTCGGCGCGGTAAGCAGGCTGCCGTTCGACACGAGCGGGTTTGCGCCGAGGATCATCAGGTACTGCGTGCGGTCGAGATCGGGAATCGGAATCGAGAGGCCGGTGCCGAAGAGCGCGGCGACGGCGACCTGCTTGGGCATCTGATCGACCGTGGTCGCGCTGAATACATTCGGCGTGCCCAGCGCGCGCAGGAACACCTGGCCGTAAATGGCCAGGCCCGTGTTGTGCACAGAGGGATTGCCGAGGTAAACGCCGACCGCGTGGCGCCCGTCGCGCTCCATGATCGGCAGGAGCCGCTTCTCGATTTCCGCGAAGGCCTCGTCCCAGGTCGCCGGGTGCCAGCCGTCCGCCCGGCGGATCATCGGCGTACGCAGGCGGTCGGGGTCGGAGTCGATGTCCTGGATCGCGACACCCTTCGGGCAAATGTAGCCTTCGCTAAAGGTGTCCTGCGCGTCGCCGCGCACCGCCGTCACGCGCCGGCCCTCGACAGTCAATTCAAGACCGCAAGTCGCCTCGCAGAGCGGACAAATGCGGAGTTTCGTTTCTTGCGCCATGCGACTACCCTCCCAAGTTAGAGCGATCCCTTGTCGATGATCTGCGCGGCGCGTTGTACGAGCATGGCGACGCCCTGGTTCATGCCGGCGAAGCGCTCGTCCTTCGTCAGGCCGTGGTGGTAGCGGTAGTAAATCTGTTGCAAGACGACCGCGAGCTTGG